>JALOPK010000167.1 GCA_025453925.1 Candidatus Eiseniibacteriota bacterium
GTCCGGAGGATCTCGACGCCTTGGCTGCTGCGGCCGCTCCGCGCCGGATCGTCCCCTTCCCCGGCGGGATCGAGGCCGAACTTGCTGCCCTCGATGAGGAAGAGCGGATCTCCTACATCCGTGAGTTTGGGCTTGGCGAAAGCCGTGTGCCCGATTTGCTTCGTTCGGGTTTTGACCTGCTAGGGCTCATCACCTTCTACACAGTCGCCCGCAACAAGCTGCATGCCTGGCGCATACGCAACGGGCGTTCGGCGCTGGACGCTGCGGCACTCATCCATTCGGATATCGCGGGAGGCTTTATCCGGGCCGACGTCTTCTCGGCCGACGATCTCCTGGGACACGGATCGCTGGCCGCGCTGCGCTCCGCGGGCAGGCTCAGGAGCGAAGGCCGTGACTACGAAGTGAGCGACGGTGACGTCCTCTACATTCATTTTCAACCCGCTCTTCACTGATCCACCGCCGCGCACGCGAGGGGTGGCGGTCTTTCGGCGGATGGAGTCAGCCCCATGCATCTTCTGATTCTTGCCGCCATTGCCGCGGTTGGCTACGTGTTGGGCACCAACCTCTCGGCCGGAGACCCGAAGGTGGCCGCGGCGGTACTGGCTTTTGTCGGTATCATCGCCAGTTTCTCGAAACCGTTCGCCGTACTCATGCTTCTTCTCGTTCTATCGCCCTTCCACGGCATGGCGCGGGCTTATTTCCTCAGCCCCACGACCGCGCTGTGGAAGGAGTTCCTCGCAGTCTGCCTGACCGTCGGCTGGCTGGCGCGCCAAATCGTCCACCGGCAGAAGATGAAGGCCAATGCCCTGAACATGCCAATCGCCTTGTTCACGGGCATCACGATTATCCACGGATTCACCTCTCCGACGCTTCTCCAGGGGCTTTACGAACTCAAGAAGACGGTGCCGTTCATTCCCATCTTCTTCTTCGTGGCGAACAACCCAATGAGCAAGCCTCAGCTCAAGCGGGTGATCACGGCATTGCTGGTGGTGGGAACGCTGACCGCCTTGATCGGCATCGTGCAGTGGGTTCTGGGGGGGCCGTGGCTGCTGCGGCACAACCTCATGTATGTCGGCCGCAACGTGGCCTTCCCGGCGTCGACCTTTCTCCGCGCCTGGTCGACGTACGGCGGCCCCGGGTTCTTCGCCGCCAACCTTCTCGTCTACCTGTACATCGCGACCGCGTTGTTCGTGAGTCCGAGTCACGAGACGAGGCGGAACCGCATGCTCTTCGCCATGGTGCTGCTGTTTACCGCTCTGGTGTTCACGATGTCCCGTGGCCCCGTGATGCTTTACGGCATCGGCCTCCTGGCGCTGAGCCACTACAGCGGCCGAAAGAGTCCTCTGCTCCTGGTTGCGCTGGCCACATTGGCGATAGTCGCCGTGTTCCCCGCGGCGGTGCGGGAGCGTGCCGCCATGAGCTTCGGTCAGCAGGACACGAGCTGGCAGTTCCGCATCTGGTTTCTCACGAATGTCGGCATCCCGGACATGATCAAACACCCTCTAGGCGCCGGGCTCGGCACCACCCGGGGGTTCAACTACGGGGTGGTGAGCGGGTTGGCCGACGTGACCGGTTTCACCGGCGAATTCGAGCGCCTGGAGGGCGGCACCGAGAACGGGTATCTGCACATAGGCATCCAGATGGGTTTCCCCGGTCTCGCGCTCTTCGTTTGGATCTTCCTCGCGTTTTTCGCGACGGGATTCGGCATCTACCGGCGGTTGAAGGACCCTTATCTCCGGGCGATCGCGCTGGCCGCCCTCGCGGTGAATCTGGAGGTCACCGTGGGCAATATGCTCGGTGTGGCCTTCGACGCGTTTCCGTTGGACTTGTACTACTGGTTCCTCGCCGGGATCCTGGTGTCGCTCCCTGAGGTCGAAGCGGCGATGGAACGATCACAGACGCCGGCCGTCGGGGCGCCTGTGGTGCCCCAAACGTGACGGGTCGCCCCGTCCATCGTCGCGGGCATCTGACCACCGGCAGGCCCGATGCTTGATCGTTTCCTCTCGCTGGCAGACCTCTTTCCCCCTGAGCGCTTCGGCGGCTCGGAACGGGTCATACTGGAACTCACCAGGGCCCTGGCACACGCCGGCTGCACGGCGGGCGTCATGGCGGGCGGGAGACATGTCCGTGAGCCCGATGCGACCTCTGCCGTCGCCGTGTGGCGCTACCGGGTGCGAACATCTCCTCTGCCGGTCCTGTTCGCCACGTCCTTCCTCAGGCTTCGCTCGATTCGGCGTCTCCCTGTGGTGGCGGACGGAGGCGCGTTGCTGCTGCACCATCCGCTCTCGGCATGGGGTGCCCTTCAGGCCGGACACGGCCGTTACGCCACTCCGGTCGGATTCTTCTACGGTCCCATCGACGAGGAGTGGGCCTGGCATTGGAGGCACGTGCGTAGACTGGGATCCAGGGGGTTGGTTTCCCCGCTTCTTCAGGGCGTGATACCCCCCCTTCTGCGGACGGTGCAGCGAGCGGCGCTCCGTCAAACCCAGGCCATCATCGTGCTTGGCTCGTATACGGAGCGCCTGGTGAAGAAACTGGTGCCGGAGGGGCCTGAGGTGTTCGTGGTTCCACCCGGCGTGGATCTCCAGCGATTCCACCCCGCGTCCGGCAAGGCCGAGGCGAAGCGGGCAATCGGCATCGATCCGGCCTCGGACGTGCTGCTCTCGGTACGCCGTCTCGTGCCGCGAATGGGGATTTCCACGCTGCTCGAGGCGCTGTGGATACTGCGGAGAACGCGCCCATCCGTGCGGCTGGTGCTGGTGGGCACGGGAGAGCTTGCGCCGCGGCTGATGCGCGAGGCAGCCGCTTTGGGCCTCGCCGACTGCCTCACGCTCGCCGGCCACGTTGGTGATGCGGCGTTGGCCGACTACTACCGCGCCGCGGACGTGTTCGTGTTGCCCAGCGCGGCACTCGAGGGCTTCGGCCTCGTCACGCTGGAGGCGCTGGCCTCGGGCGTCCCGGTGGTCGGGACGACCATCGGAGAAACCCCATCGGTCATCGGTGATGCGCCGCACATCGGTGCGCTGGTGCCGCCTGCAGACTCCCGTGCAATGGCCGACGCGTGCAGAGCAGTGCTCGAGGGCAGCTTCTCACCTGAGGCGTGCCGCGGATTCGCCAGCCGATTCAGTTGGGCGACCATGGCCTCGTCCGTGCGCTCGATTGCGGCGGGTGCCTCCCGATGAGACCCATCCGTGTCCTGCACCTGGTGCACACCCCGGGCCCCGGCGGCACCGAGGCAGTGGTCGGAAACCTGCTCTCCTGGCTCGCTCCTCGCGATGCCGTGCAGGCACTGGGGTGTCCCGATGGGCCTCTGGCGCGCGAGGCGGAGGAGGGCGGCACCCGTTGCTTCAGGGTGCCGTTTGAACGGGTGCGGCGGACATACTCGCCCGTCGCCCTTGTTCGATCGCTTGAGGCCGTCTCTGCCGTGCACTGGGCGCTGAATGATGCGATCGAGGCATTTGAGCCCGACATCGTGCATGCCCACGCCGCCAAGGCCACGGTCCTGGCGGGGAGATGCCGAAGCCTTGGGGAGTCGTCGTCATGGAAGCTCTTGTGGCACATGCATGATTACATTCCTCTGGGTCTGCTCCGTGGCCTGTGGATCCGGCGCGCCCGAGGGGCCGCGGATTCGATCGTGACGGTGTCCCGGCATGTCGCCGACAGCGTTCTGGGCCAGAGCCACGGCGCCGTGGTCATCCACAATGCAATCCCTCCCACGATGCCCGCGGATCCCGTCGCGGGCGCCTCGATGCTGGAATCCCTGAGCATCCCGGCCGGCAGTCCGGTGATCGGGTACGCGGGGCGCCTGGACGCCGAGAAGGGCGTTGAGGAGTTGCTGCGTATCTTCCACCGGGTGTGCGCACAGGAACCGAAGGCCAGACTGCTCATCGCCGGCGGCTCCCCATTCCAGGCCGACGCCGCGGCGCGACACCTGATCGACCTGGCCGCGCGCCTCAATCTGCAGGACCGTGTGCACTTTCTCGGCAGGCTGCCGGATCTGACATCCTTCTACGCCGCGCTCACCCTCTTTGCCCATCCTGCTCCACGCGAACCGTTCGGTCTGGTGGTCCTGGAGGCGCTGGCGCACGGGATCCCCGTGGTGGCATTCGACACGGGTGGTCCCCGGGAAATACTCTGTGGTTTCGAACCGGGGCTTCTGGTTGCCGCGGGCAACAGCGATGAGTTTGCGGCGACCTGTTGCCGGGTGGTGCGGAATGAGGCTCTCCTGACCCGCGTGCGAAGGGAAGGGCCGGGCTTTGTCTCCACGGCGTTTGGGCCGTCCGTCCAGGGCCGTGCGATACTCGAACACTATCGGAGTATGTTGACGTGACGCCTGCCCTCGTACAGAAGCTCCGGTGCCCTCGGTGTCGGTCTGATTCCCCCCTAGAGTCCACCTTCACTGCGCTCAACCGCGAGGAGATCGAGAGTGGCGCGCTCACCTGCACGGCGTGTCGTGAGGAATACGCTATCGAGGAAGGGATTGCCGACCTTCTCGGATCCCACTCCGCCGTCGTACGCGGTGAGCGGGCCGTCTATCGAGGCAGCAAGATACAGGTTGAGGATCGGCTTCGTTCCCTGGATCCCGCCGCCCGTGATCTGGAGTTACGGCGGATCGCGTTCATGGAACACACAGGGGAGCAATTCCGACTCACCTCTTCACTGAACCTTCAGGGCGTGTTGGATAGGGTGTCCCCACGGCCTGGGCAATGGTTGATCGAGTTGGGCGCCGGGTCGGGCTGGCTGACCGCCCGCTGGGCAGCCCTCGGGCTCCATTGTGTCGCCGTGGACATCTCCGCGGATCTCAAGCTCGACCTTTCCCCGCTGGTCATGAGCAGGGAAGGGGTCTTCTTCGACCGGCTCATGGCGGATATGACCAACCTGCCTATCCGCACGGGGGCGATGGACTGGGTGTTCGTCTCGGCATCTCTCCACCACGCCGCGAGCCTGTCTGACAGTCTCCGCGAGGCGGCAAGGGTTCTGGCGCCAGAGGGCACGCTGGTGGTCATCGATCAGGCGGCGGAAGAGACGCCCGGCCTCCACGAGCGAAGCTTCACCTACCTCCAGTGGCGCCGCGCGCTGCGGAGCGCGGGCGTGCGGCCGGAATTCATGTTCCCTGCTTATTATCAGGCGATTCTTTCGGGCACCGCCAGCCTCCCTGTGGCATCTCGTCGATTCGCCTGGCTCGCCCAGGTTGCCTGGCGCTCGCGCCTGCGAGGGCTGCTGCTCTCCCGACCCGTTCAGACGGCCGCCAGAGTGCTGCTCGGCCTCAATGTCTGCATGATGGCCAGGAAGACGGGTGACTCGTGACCGCGAGCCACCCGTCAATCGGCCGCGACGCGAGCCGGGCCGTGTGGTTTCTCTTGCTCTCCGCCATGGCGGCGGTGGGAGCCGCGCTCCGGCTTTGGCACATCGATGCGCAGAGTCTGTGGCTTGACGAGGCCCAGTTCCTCCACGCGGCCGTCTTGTCGCGTTTCCGGGACATGATCCGCTTTCTGGTCGAGCAGGATTTTCACCCGCCGGCCTACCCTTTCATCCTGCGGGGCTGGCTCAAACTGACCGGGACCGGCGATGGCGCCGTGCGTGCGCTGCCCGCCCTGTTCGGCGTGGCACTCATACCCGCAACCGCAGAATTGGGCAGAGCCCTCTTCGGGCGCCGGGACATCGGCCTGTGGGCCGCGCTGGTGGTGACGCTCAACGGCTATCACCTGTACTTGAGCCAGGAGGCCCGGCACTATACATGGCTTGCCCTGATTGGTGTTCTGCACATGCTGGCGTTCGTGCGGCTTCTCAGAACCGTCAGTGTCCGCTGGCTGCTGGCATTCTTCGTGTCGGGCACCGTGGGGCTTTTCTCCCACTACCACATGCTGCTCATCCTCACCGCCGAGGCCCTGGTTGCCCTTGCGTGGACGGGCCGGCGGATGTTGCTCCTCGCCATGGCTGCGTGTGCGATACCGTTCTTCGCCCTGTGGACGGGCCAGCTCATCGCCCAGAGCCACCGGCGGGCCCTCTGGGGCGAGGCGCTCATCGACCCGGGGATGAATCCGGCGACCGGGGCGGTCGCCGTGGCCACGAACCTCGGATGGAGCTTCCTTGATTTCTCTACGGGGAGTTATCTGCGGTTGGTGGGGAACGCCGGGTTCGACCTTCCCGATCTTTTCAAAGCCGCGGCGCTCGGCTCTGCCGGATGGCTAGCGCTCATGGGCCTCTGGTCCCAGACACGGCGAGAGTCGCCGGGACGTCAGGCGACGGGCGTGCTGGCGTGCCTCGGCCTTGTGCCCGTTGCCGGCGCCATCGCCAGTGGATTTCTCCAGGCCAACGTGTTCGAGACGAAGTACGTGTCCTTCGTGGCGCCGCTGTGGGCGGTTATCCTGGGCGCGGGATGCCGGGTCGGCCTCAGGGGGAGGATCGGGCGCGTCGTGGTGGCGTTGTTCGTGGGCGGGCTCCTCACCTCGGTGATTCACTACCACATGGAGGCCATCCCCTGGAAAGAGGATTGGCGGCACGCCTCCGGCCTTGTCGAGCGGGGGTGGAGACCGGGCGACATGCTGCTTCAGCGGGCGCCCTACACTGATTTCTCGCTGGATCACTATCTTCCCTTCCCGCCGACGAGGCTCTCTTCCGGCCTGGCCACCATCCCGAGCGAAGCGATGGCCGAATCAGTCTACCTGGAAGCGAGGCAGCGGGGGGCGCGAAGGTTGTGGGTGGTGCTCAGTCATGACGAACACGCCGAGACGACGCTCAGACTCCTCGGTCAGGCCATGCCCGTGGAGGGGTACTGGGTTCCCCACGGTATCCAGGTCGCCCGATTCAGGATGCCTCCCGGATGAAGGTGCTGTGGGCCAGTCCGTATCTCCCGCTCCCGGTGACCACTGGGGGCAAGCGGCGCATCGGCAGCCTCATGCGGAAGCTCTCTCCACGCCACGAGATCACACTGGTTGCCTACGACCGGGGCGAGATCGCCAGCGCGCGAGAGGCCAGCAGAGGGCTGGTGCATGCCCTCCACACCGTGGGGCGCCGTCCAACCAAGAGCCCCGCCAACGCGGTGCTCTGGGCCGTGGGGCCCTGGCCGTTCATGGCCGTGGCGAACGGGTTCAATCCAGGTATGGTTCGGCTGCTTCGAGATGCCGTGAACAGCATCCGGCCGGATGTGGTCCACTGCGAGCACTTTCACCTCTGGCACTCCATGACCCGGGCCCGTCTTCCCGGATGGCCGCCGATCGTGCTCAGTCAGCAGGGCATCGAGTTTCTCATCACGGAACGGTTCGCCACAGTCCCCGCATCGGGGCTGCTCAGGGCGGGTCTCCGGCTGGAGCTTGCCAAGGCGCGCCGCTGGGAGGTCAGTGCCTGTCGCGCCGCGGATGCACTCATCGTGGTATCTCAAGAGGACAAGCGATTGTTGTCGGAGTTCGTCGCTGCCGAGCGGATCAGTGTCGTGGAGAACGGAGTCGACAGTGAGGAGTTCCACCCGCCGGAGGGAGGTATTGACCCGGCATCGTCTGTGATGCTATTCGTCGGCACGTTCTCGTTCTTCGGTAATCGCGACGCGCTCCACCACCTCGTCTATGAGATCCTGCCCCGAGTGCGCCAGGCGAGCCCCGCAGCGACCCTCCGCGTGATCGGCGAGAGCCCACCGCCAATCGTCACGGAGGGCGTGGAATTGCTGGGCAGCGTTCCCCAAGTGGGGCCCCACCTGGGGCAGGCAAGGCTGCTCATCGCGCCGCTGCGGACCGGGAGCGGGACGAAGCTCAAGGTGCTGGAGGCAATGGCCTGCGGCATACCCTTCGTCACGACGTCTCTTGGTGCGGAAGGGATAGATCGCGCCCATGAAGCAGGCATCATCGCGGACGACACAGACGGCCTTGTCGAGGGGGCAGTACGCCTGCTCGGTGACGTCGAACTCGCTCGACGGCTGGGTTTGAGAGGTCGTGAGATCGTCACCCGATGCTACTCGTGGGATGCCAGCGCTCATGCGCTGGAGGGGGCGTGGGAGGGAGTGGGACATGTGTGTCTTCGTTGAAGCCCTCACCATTCCTGTTCACAGAGAGCCTCCGGCGGCAACCGGTTCGTCTCCCGGAAGGGGAGCTCCCGGCACGGAGCTGCCTCCTTCGACCCTGACGGCCACACCGTCCGGTAGCGGTCGGCGGGTAAGGGGAACAAGCTATGTCTGCGCTGATTGAGGCACGGGAACTCAGCTTCCATTACGGGTCGCGCGCTGCGCTGGACAGCGTGTCCTTTTCGGTCCCGGAAGGGGCCACCGGCCTCCTGGGGCCCAATGGCGCGGGCAAGACCACTTTGGTCAGGCTAATCGTGGGCCATCTTCCTGTTTCTCCCGGCCGCCTATGGGTTCAGGGCACTGACGCCGCGGATAACTCCCGTATTCTGCGGGCCGCCATCGGCCTGGCGCCGGAGGGGGATGTTCTGGTGCCCGGGCTGAGTGGCGTCGCATACGTGGCCTATGCGGGGAGGCTGTCCGGCCTCAGCAGGCGCACTGCGATGGACAGGGCGCACATGTCGCTGCACCACGTCGGGCTGGGCGCCGACCGCTACCGCCGTGTTGAGGAGTACTCAAAGGGCATGCGTCAGAGGCTGAAGCTCGCCCAGGCGCTGGTGCACGATCCGCCATTCCTCATACTGGACGAACCCACCGACGGCATGGATCCGAAGGGACGAGACGAAATGCTCGAACTCCTCGCCAATCTTGCCGTGGATCATCGGAAGAACCTCCTGCTGTGCACGCACATCCTCGATGATGTGCAGCGAGTCTGCCAACGGGCCCTGGTGATTTCGCGCGGGAAGTCAATGGGCGTCGTTGACCTGGCGAGTGCATCGAACCCTGTCGATACCTACGCGGTGTCGCTTGCCGGCGCGGTCGATGCGTTCGCCGCCTCCGCCGCGGCCCACGGTGTGGGCCTGCGGGTGGATGCCTCGGGCGAAGGTGAGATCACGTTTGCGAGGGGCGAGGTTGATTCCGTGGTCGCCATGGCTCGGATGGCGGGCGCTGAAGTCCAGCGCCTGATTCCGGCCCGCGAGCGCCTCGAGGACATGTTCGCCCGGCTTGTCCGCCCGGAGGTATGACATGCCTGCGTATCCGTACGAACCACTGGCGTCGGCGCCATTTCCCCGTGCCCCCTGGCGGACGGTGTTCACCATGTACGCCAGGCGATATCTCCGGCGACGGAGTGTTGTCATCGTCATTCTTCTGGCGAACATCCCCACCGTTGTTGGCGCCGTGCTGCTCTATCTGATCGGACAGGGCAAGCAGATCGGGCCATTGAGCGACGCGCTTCCCAATATCAACATGAAGCTCGCCCGCCCCTTCGTCGACAACTTCCTCACCGCTACGGCGATCCTCGCGGCCATCATCGGTCCCTCGGCGATCGCCGGGGAGCGGCGGGCCGGCGGCGTGGTGTTTCACCTCATCCGGCCCATGACCGGCAGGGAACTGCTGCTGGGGCACTGGCTGGCGGTCTCGGCGGTGCTGTGTGCCACCGGATTAGTGCCGCTGGTCGCGCTCTTTCTCTTCGGGAGGCTGGTGCTCCCGGCGAGTCTCCTGGGGGCTCTGCCGTGGAGTGCCGGCCTGCGGGTGCTTGGCGTGGGCGCGGTGGCGTCGGCGCTGGTGGGACTTGTGGTGATCGCGATCTCGGCCAGTGCCGGGAACAGCCGTGGGGCCTTTCTTGTGTGGCTCCTGTCCTACTTTGGGAGCAAGATCGCCATGGATGTGCTGCGCGCCGCCAAGGTCGGCGAGGTCGTGCGATGCCTGAGTTTGCCGGACGTACTCAAGCAGTTTGCCGCGTATGCTCTGGAAGGGACCGCCCGGTTCGAAGGTTGCGGGCCCTGGTGGATGCTGGTGTTCGCGGCGATAGTAGCGGCGGCTGTGGTGAGCCTCACCCGGGGAGTATCGGCCGTTGAGCGCACCTGACGTCGCGGTACGCCTCACGGGCGTATCCAAGTGGTACGGCGAGGTTCTGGGAGTCAGCGGTGTCACGTTGGACATCCCCCGCGGCGGGGTTTTCGGTCTCCTGGGGCCCAACGGCGCGGGCAAGAGCACACTGATGGGTGTCATCAGCGGGCTCCTGGCGCCGTCGGCGGGATCGGTCATGGTCTTTGGCCGCGATCCCCGGTTTTCCCGGGAGGCCCGGGCCGGCATCGGCCTTTGTCCGGAGGGTGATGCCGTTTTCCCCGGCATGAACTGCATCGAGTCTCTCGTCTACCTCGGTCGGCTTGCCGGGCTCTCCGCCGCAGTCAGCAGGGCGCGGTCCCGCGATGTCCTGGATCAACTGGGCCTCGCCGGCTTTGCGAAGCGCGAACTCAGGAAGATGAGCAAAGGGGAGCGGCAGCGGGTGAAGCTGGCGCAGGCGTTGCTGCACCATCCCGATCTGCTCCTTCTGGACGAGCCCCTTTCCGGCATGGACCCGTTGGTGCGGATTGACGTCACCACGTTGATCCGCGACCTGGGCGCGGGGGGTACGACCGTTCTGGTGTCCAGTCACATACTCTCCGAAGTCGAAGCCATGACGTCCCGGGTGATCGTCGTCAGCGCCGGAAAGGTCATCGCCAGCGGTCAGGTCGCGGAGATACGCGCCATGCTGAACCGCCACCCGCACAAAATCAAAGTGTCCTGCGACCGCCCCGCGGCCCTGGCCAGGGATCTCCTGGAGGGTCCGGGGGTCGTCGGCATGGAGCTTGGGGAAGGGGGCATCGTCGTCCGCACCACCGATCCTGGGCAGTTTTACGGGTTTCTCAATGATGCCATCGTCCGGGTTCGCCCGGGGGTCGAGGGGTTCTCCGCAGAGGATCATGACCTTGCCTCGGTGTTTCAGTATCTGGTCCCGGGGCAATAGCACGGGTCGGGACGGTGAACCATCGGCAAGAGATACGGGCGGACATGAAAACGAAGGAGGACACATGAGCCGGGCACCATTCGTTGCGCTTCTCGCCATGCTGGGATTCATCGCCCTGGTAGCCTTGGGTCTGGGGTGGCATCCCCGAACCGGGGGAGAATTGTGGTCCCGCGCCCCGGGGCGCCAAGGCTCGGCCGGACACGCTCCGGAGACGCCGTCACTGGGTGACACCATGCCCGGACCGCTCGACCTCTCCGCGACCCCTCCCGAGTCTCTCGCTGCATCGACGCCCCCGGAGCCTCTGGAACGCCCCGACTCCCTCACCGATTCCACTGCGACTGGTCTCGCTGAGACCATATAGGACACGTCCAATATAGGACGTGTCCTATATGGTTATGAGAGCGGCAACAGCAGGATATGGAACGTACAACTTCGCACAACCAATGTGCAACGTCGAACCATGCGGGGCCGTCGGGCCGGCGGCTTCTCCACCAGCCGTTCTCTCATCCAGGCATCGGGTCATCCACTACGCCATCACTCCATCATTTCCGCCTTCCGCTCATCGAGAAACGTGCAGAGGCGATGGGTGGCTTCGATGAAGCGGGGCCAGGAATAGCGCTCCTCCACCAGCCGACGGCCCGCTTTGCCGAGCCGATCGGCGATGGCGCCGTCGCTGAGGACTCGGACTAAGCCCGCGGCCAACGCTGCCGATTCCGGCGCCACGAGGATTGCCGTCTCCGGGGTCAGCACCTGGGTGTGGGTCTCAAGATCCGTGGCGACGATGGGCTTCCCGGACTGGAGATATGAGTAGATCTTCAGGGGTGTGTTCTGCCCTACCAGCCGGGGAGAGACCAGCACGGAGGCCATCTCCATGAATGAAGGCATCTCCTCCGGGGGACGCTGTCCGGTCAACCGCACGTGGTCGGTCAACCCCATCCGCTCCGTCCGGGAGCGGAGCTCACTTACCTGGCCGGCCTCGCCGCCGACCAGCACGAACAGGGCGCCGGGGCAGCGGGCCAGCACCTGCGGAGCAGCCTCCATCAGGAGATCAAGGCCCTGGTTCACCTCAAAGGTTCCGGTGTAGAGTACGACCTGCCTGCCGTCGGCCTCCAGGCTCCTGCGCAAGGCCCTGGACCGGACCGCAGTGTCGGGCCCAGGCGGTTCGCACACCGGGGGGTTCTCGATGAGGAACACCCGTTTCCCGGGGTCGATCGCCCTGGCGACATGCTCCAGCCACGGGCAGACGA
The DNA here is from genome assembly GCA_025453925.1 of Candidatus Eiseniibacteriota bacterium. Lineage (GTDB taxonomy): Bacteria > JAFGKV01 > JAFGKV01 > JAFGKV01 > JAFGKV01 > JAFGKV01. Next base: position 12,089 of record JALOPK010000167.1, read on the forward strand.
CGATCACGGCCGCGCTGTGTCGCACGATCCATGCTTCGGCGTACCGCGCGAGCGCCAGGAGGGCGCGCGGTTTGGTGAATTGGTAGTTCAGAAGCTGCTGGGGCAGGCTCGAGTGCATGTCGTACACATGGG
>JALOPK010000168.1 GCA_025453925.1 Candidatus Eiseniibacteriota bacterium
TGCGCCGCTGGTGTCGAAGTAGGCGGTCGTTCCCCGGTAGATGTCGTAGTCGGTCGCCAGAGTCACCGCTGGCCAGACCATCCGTGCCGTACCGGCGCTCACCAGCTCGATGGAGAGTACCATGGCCTGGAGTATCTCGTCTTCGTTGTTGATTCCGGGTGTCGGCGTCGTGTCTGGCACGAATGCGCCTGTCCCGTTGGGGATGCGCGCCATGGATACGTTGGTCACCTGCGCGACGAAGCTCGTGCTGTCCACAATGCTCAGGTCGGTATTGGAGAGCACGATCGCCTCCCCGGAGGCCGACAGCTTGAACGCGGCGTGGAGGCCCTCCTGGGTCAGGTCCTCGTCGGCCCAGACCATCAGGTAGCCGTCCACCCCGATGGTGGTTCCATCTGGAATCTGCCACTTCGTCGGCTCCGCGAAGTCGTCCGACATGTACAGACCTCCCAGATCGATGGGTTGGTTTGTCGTGTTGTACAGCTCGATCCAGTCATCCGTCTCGCCGGCCGGATCCTGGAGCGTGTCATTGTCGGCCACGAATTCGTTGATCACCACGGCGCCGGGATCGATCACATTCCCGCCCCCACCGCCATTGGTCGCGTTGAACGTCGGCGTTCCCTGGACAAAGGGGCCTGTCCCGTTGGGAACGCGTGCCATGGTGAGGTTGGTGGTCTGCGGGCCGAAGGTCACTGAATCCAGCAGGGCCAGCGTCACGTCGGAGAACCAGATCTGTTCGCCGGAGGCCGAAAGCTTGAAGCCAGCATGAAGGCCTTCCTGCTCCAGGTCCTGGTCGGCCCAGACGATGAGAAACCCCTCGGCCTCGATGGTCGTCCCCGTCGGGAACTGCCACAAGCCGGGATTCGCGGGGGTATCAGTGAGGTACATTCCGTCGAGACTGACCGCCTCGCTCGTGTTGTTGTACATCTCGATCCAGTCTTCCGCCTCCCCGGCGGGGTCGAGAATCACCGTGTTGCTGGCGGCAAACTCATTGATCACCACGTCACCGGGCTCGATCAACGCCCCGCCTCGCGCGGCCCGGGAGCTCGCAGGCATCGCTACGGTGAGAAGGAGGAGCAGCTCCAGGAACAGCGGCGAGTGTCTCATGTGAACCTCCATGAACAAAGCACTGAGTGCGCTCCGCACCAGGGACAGTCTGGATCAGAATTCACCCGGCAGTGAATCGATGAGCAGTGAGGGCGGTGTCCGCGCGCCGGCGTCCTCGGCACGATCTCACGGAAAGGTTGAGAATCGATGCCGGGACGTCTGCCAGACAAGACACGGATCGGCCCGTTTGGTGCAGTCACGGGCAGCGCCGGAACCGGAACCTGTCTCGAAGGTCCCGATGGTCAGAACGGCCAGGGGTTTGGCCCGGGGTTATCCGCACGATGAGTGAACCCTTGTGTGTGGAGACCAGGGCGCCATTCCGAGCGAAACGGCCTAAGCGGGTGAGTAGTGCCCTCATGTTCGGCTCGACACCGTCAGAAGTTGACGGTCTGCACCATCGAGGTTGAGGTGAAGGTAGCCCGCAGGGTCCCTCCGGAGTAGGTGCCGCCGTTGTACAGGCCGTCCTGCACCGTGCCCGTGCAGGTGCCGCCGGTGTAGACTCGGTATGTGGTCCCGGCGGTGATGTCCGCGGACGAGAAGAGGATGCACGAGTAGTTCCGGGCGGGCGCGAATGTCACGAGGCTGGTGCCGGCCGTATCCTCGACATGGAAGAGCGTGCCGCCCGAGAGGGCCTGGGTTCTGCGAAACAGCACGCAGCGTTGCGTCGACTGGCTGCTGGGCACTTCAACCATGTTGGAGTTGATCTGCGACACCACCGTGAGGCCGCCGTTCACCTTGAACGTGCCGTTGACATCCACGCCCACTTCGGGCTGAGCCCCGGGCCCGTGAACGAGGATCGTCCCTCCGTTGAACGTGAGACTCCCATTGCTGTCGATGGCGTCACCGGCAGGGGCGTTCAGGTGGACCCAGCCGCCGTTGATGGTCAGGATGCTGCCGTCATTGAACTCGCCGTCAACGCCATAGGTTGCGTTCAGGCCATCGTCAGTGGAGTTGAGGTGAATCTCCCCCCCGTGAACATACAGGTTGGGGGATTCGATGCCTTCCTTCGAGTTCACGATGTTGATCAGCCCGGCGTAGATGTCGATGCGGTACTCGGCCTTGAGCGCATCGTCTACCGACGAGAGGGTGAGATTCCCGTTGTTGACGATGATTGCGCTGTCGGCCTTGATGGACTTGGCCTCGAAGTACTCCCCGCCGCCGAGAGAGATGGACGATCCGGTGGTGGTCACCTGCAACGTGGGCGAGGAGAGCGCGGTGCCGATGCTGATGTCGCTATCCGTGCTGATGCCTCGGCCGCCGGAGCCCGTGTGGTGGAGGGTCACCGTCCCCCCGCTCAGGGCTATGTCGCCGTTCGCGGTCAGACAGGGGCCATGGTAGGCGTCTGTCACGCCGGTCTCATTGGTGTAGGTACCCCCGCCGCCGCTGGAGGTGATGTTCAGGCTGCCGGACTGGATCAGGATATCGCCGTCGCAGGAGATGCCCCTGCCGGCCGGACCGACGGCGGTGACGGTGAGTTGACAGCCGTTCAGCAAGACTTGGGTGTCGCCCTTGACCGCCGTGCAGTAGGAGGGATCGTAGCCGGAGCCGGATGCTTCAAGGACCATACAGCCCGACGTGTGAATCGTCACCGTCCCACCCGTGAGCTGGATGTCCGGCGCGTTCAGACCCTTTGACTGGTCGCCTTCGATGGTGAAGTCGAGCTCGCCGCCCGCGATGACGATTCCACTGTCACACTTGAGCGCATCCTTGCCGTCGTCCTGGCTGAGCACCGTGAGAGTGCCCCCCGAGAACTCCACAGGTCCGTCGCCGGCGTCCACCCCGTCGCTGTCCGAGGTCACGTCGACTGACCCACCCTGCTGGAAGTAGCCCTCGTTGGTGTGGATGCCGTCCTTGACCGCGCCCTGGATGACGATCGTGCCACTCTGGACATCGATGTAGTCATCGCTCCCCAGTGCGTGCTGGTCTGTGCCGCGCCCGTGCACGGTCAGACTGCCGGTTCCGGTGAAGATCAGCTGCCCCTCACTGAAGAAGGCCGCTTTCTGGTCTTCGCCGGCGGGCGGACTCGCATACGTCACACCATCGGTCAGAGCGTTGCTGGTGCCGTCCACCAACTCCACCGTGATCTCCTCGTCGGCCTGGATGTTGATCGCGGGCCCGTTGAGGTTGGTGAGGGTCAGGCCGTCGAGGTGCAGGTTGAAAGGCTGGTCGGAATACACCTTGAACATGCCGTCCGAGCTGCTGCCTGCCAGGACGTAGTCGATGCCCTCCATACCGGCGGTAGACGTGACCGTTGCGTCTGCGCCCACCACCTGAACCGCCACTCCTGCGCTTTCCAGGGGGTTGTCCACTGTCACGCTCGTGCCGTTGTAAGTGAGGACAACTGTGTTGGCCGCATCGGCGGCCCGCACCCGATAGAACCCTGCCTCGCCTTCGAGCGGCAGGAGGACCGAGGTGGCTTCGGTGCTCAGGACGAAGCTCTCCGCTCCCCCGTACCCGTTGGAGCACTCGTAGACGTTGTAGCGGAAAGCGCCCGGCACGGTCGACCAGCTGAGCAGCACCTGCCCCTCTGATATGCTGATGCCCACCACTGGCGCATCCAAGTCCCGGTCGGCATACTCACGTGGTTGGCCCGCCGCAGCGCCTGTGGCCCCGACGATCCGAGCCGTGTCTTCATCGTTTTCGCCCAGGGCGTTCGTCTGTGTCTGAAGTTCCTGCAGGTCCGAGAGCTGAATGGGCACCGTCGCCCCGCTGGAGAGATGCGCCTTCATTTCGTAGTCCTGACCGACTGCGCTCGAACAAAGCAAAAGCAGCGTGCCCACGTACGAGGCTTGGTGTCTCATTGCGCCATCCTTACTACTTCACCGGCAAGTCGGAACTGAGCCATCGGCTCTGGCTCTGTCCACACGCGCCAAGATCACACGGCTCTGAACTGGTGGCGGCACCGGACTTTGTCGGTACCGACTGAGTCATGTAGGGATTCGTGCCCGTTCTGTCAACCAAGTACCCCGGTTCATGCATTGCCACGCGTGGGGAGCAGGCACGCTCCCCCGCGCGCACGGGAGGCGCATCCGGCCAGTGCTTCTGGCGCCGGGCGAATACGAATTGGACACAAGTGAAGGTTGGGGGGTTACTCAGCGTCGCTGCAGTCTCGGGACGGCTCGAGAGCCCGGGAGCCTTCCCGTGTGCCTCCGCGCTCTCGCGATCATGTGATCCACTTCTTCCGGACGTTCCGCAGGCTGATGAGAAAGAGCACAACGCAGAAGCCAGCCAGGAGCACTAAGTTGAGGCTGACTGGCCTTTGCGCAGTCCCATTGACCGACCCGTGCAAGACGTCGGCGCCGTAGGTCAACGGCAGAGCATACGACAGCGGGCGCAGGAAGACAGGAAGGTTCGCGATGGGGAAGAACAGCCCGCACAAGAACACCATGGGGAAACGGAAGAAGTTCGAGAATGTCTGCGCTTCGAAGACCTCCCTCACCGATACAGCGATGAACAGGCCCAGGAATGTCGAACTGACGGCGATGAGCGCGACAGCGGCCGCAATCTGCCACCAGATCACTGAACTCAGGTCCACAAAGAACGCCGCCATGAGCATCGGGACGAAGGCGTTGGCCACACCCATCACAATTGCGCCGGCCGTCTTGGCCAGCATCAGCGCCTCCAGGGGGAGCGGCGCCAGGAGGAGACGCTCGAACGATCGCCCCTTCTTCTCGAACGTAACCGTCACCGCCAGCATGGAGGTGGTACCGAAGAGAATCGAGAGCGCCACGACGCCGGGCAGGATCGCGCGGATATCGCCGAACCCGGAGCCCGACTTGATGAAGAACATCGATGTCCACGCCAGCGGGAAGATGATCCCCCAGCTCAAGTTGGGCGGCTTGAGATAGTACGTGCGCATGTCCTTTTTCAGGATGTTCCAGACTGCGATCCAGGTTTTCACGTGACGCCTCCATCACGCTTACTTTGCTCCTTCTCCTTGCGCATTCGGTCCAGCGCGACACCCGTGATGCAGACAAATACCTCCTCCAGCGAGGGCCGGATCACGTTGGCTTCAGTCACGTCTACGCCGCGCTCCTCGAAGAAGCGGATCAGCGGCGCGAGCGGCAGTGTGTGCGCGGTATGCGCGCGAAGGGCATCGCCGGTCACGGGCTCGAATTCGATCCCGGGGAACGTCTGGCGAAGCGGACCGAGCATTTCGGCCGGATCGCGGCCGAGCGCGAGTTGCACCACACGCCGGTCCTGCACATCCCTCACGAGATTGGCCAGCGAATCCACCCGGACCAGTCTCCCCTCGACGATGAAGGCGATCCGGCCACAGAGCCGTTCGGCCTCCTCGATGTAATGCGTCGTCAGGAAGATCGTGGTCCCACCCGCGTTCAGGTCGGCAATGACCCGGCGGATGTGACGTGCACTGGCCACATCGATGCCCGTAGTCGGCTCGTCAAGAAACAAGATGCGCGGCAAGTGAATGATCCCGGCCGCGATGGTGAGCCTGCGCTTCATGCCCTTGGAGTAGCCTCCGAAGCGACGACGCGCCGCGTCGGCCAGGCCGACCGTCTCCAGCAGTTCCCGCGCCCGTTTCTCGCGACTTCTCCGGGCCATCCCGTACAGCGCCCCGCAGAAACAGAGATTCTCGAAGCCGTCAAGCTCGGGCCAGAGGTTGCTTTCGTCCGGGACAACGCCCATGAGATGCTGGGCGGCCTTGGGATTGCGGGAGCAGTCGATTCCGGCAATACGAATCACGCCCTGGTCGGGCCGGGCCAGGCCTGTGAGCATGTTGATGGTGGTCGTCTTACCGGCACCATTGGGGCCCAGAAACCCGAAGAACTCCCCTTCACCTACCTCGAAATCGATGCCCGCGACGGCCTCCACCTCCCCGAACCGTTTGGCCAGGCCTCGAACCTCGACGGCAGCTTCCGCGTGGCTTCGCGGCTCAGAGGTGCTCGGCATCGGGCCTTTCCCTGGAGAGCCTGTAGGTCACCATCCCGTGTGGGCAGGTGATGTCGAAGTGGTCCTTGGTCTTCCAGTCCATTCTGTCGGTCAGTGCCAGCGCGAGTTTCATAGCAGCGATGGCTCCCATTGCCTGGAAGCAGATGCCTGTGCCTTCGGGGGTGCGCGGGCCGAGGGTGAAGACCTCGCCGCGCACGGTCTTGGCGAGTCCCGGGCAGATGCCTGACTCGGTCTTCACATCCACGGCCTCACAGCGAATGAGGTTGTATGTCACGGTCCGGTCACTCTCCTCTCCTCCTCACCCACGGAGGGCGGAGCTCACGGTTGTGCCCTATGGCTCGCCTTCCTCGTCACACACGGATAGCTCTTCGTGTCGCCGCGGCACTTCTCGATCTGCCCGGGAGTGCACTCTTCATGCATGCTCCTCAGGTTCTCCGGCTTCTGGCAGTTCTGCGCCTTCTCGGTGCCGCAGCGCATTGTGGTGCTCCTTTCGGGTTCGCACCGGCTCCTTGCTTCGGGTCCAGCAATCGGCCTATTTCCTCTCGCCATGTGGCGAGGGTATCCTCGTTCAAACGGTAGTGGACGTAGTAGCCGCGCTTCTCGTCCACGACCAGGGCGGCGTCACGCATGACCCGAAGGTGCTGCGACACGGCGCCTTGTGTCACGCCGAGCCGGGCGGCCAGCGCGTTTACGCACAGTGGGCGCTCCTTGAGGAGCTGCACGATCCCCATGCGCGCGTCGGCCGAAAGGACCTTCATCACTCTCGACAGTTCTCTAGGATCCTTCATAGTTTTGGCCCTTCGTTATTTTAGTCTCCGCTAATATACTAACACGGAGGAGTCATCCTGTCAAGCCCTGGCCGGTAGCGATCGAAGGGCGCCGTGCCTATCCCAGGCTCATCTCTCGGCTGCAAGAACCGCTTCCGTGGTCCTCCACGCCTCACCTCGGGGCCACATCACGCTATCGGGACTTGCGTCCACCACGGGCAGCATCGAGGGGCGGGCACGAGTCAGTGTAACATGCCTGACGGCGGGGTCGCCCATTAGAGGGCGGGTCAAGGGAAAAAACATCCCTCCCTGAGAAGATCGCACTTTCCTCGCGCGACCTTCTCCACTCCCACAGGTAGGTTCGAGTCCCTCGTCGTTCATCGCACCCGTTACATCTCTCAGATGGGGTAGCAATCAGCTTCTGCTGATCCGCACGGCCCTTGGTCCGTCTGGACCCCAGATGATCATCGGTTCCATGCCGTGACCCAAGTGGTAGGTCAGATCTCCTGGTTGTGTCCCAACCCTAACGTGGCTCGCGGCATAGGCGAATCAGACTCGATAGACTCGCGCCTCCTTGTTCTGTCGGTGCAGCAGCTCCCAATCAGGGCTGGTGGTTCGGTCTCCAACCCCAGTGCCGGTTCACTGCTGCACTGGAATACCCACAAACAATCGCTGTTCGTCGTATGGCACCTGGTCTCGCATCACGTAGTACGATGCTCGCGCCAGCTTGTTCGCCAACGCTTTCACCGCCACGATCTCGTTCCGCTCCCTCGCCTTCCGCTGCCAGAATCGCGTCGGCCCCTCATGATACCGCCGCGCGAAGTGCGCCGCCTCCACATATGCCCACGCCAGGTACTTGTTCCCGTTCTTCTCGTTCCCCTTGCCCTTCTTCTTCCCCGCGCTCCACCGTTCCGCCTTCACGCACCGGCAGTACGACGAGTAGTTCCGCACCCCCTTGAATCGTCCGATGTCTCCCACCTCCAGCATGATCGTCAGTCCCAGGATCTTCCCGATCCCCGGCACCGTCAGCAGCAGTCCGAACTCCTCCCGCAGGCGCACGTCCTTCAGTACCTCCCCCTCGATCTCTCGGATCTGCCCACTCAAGAACTGTATCACTGCCAGGCTCCGTTGCGCCGCACTCCGCAGATGCGGCGCCGGAAAGCTCACGGCCAACTCTTCCTCCGTGAGCCGTTTGATTCGATTCACCGACACCTTCACCCCAAGGTTCCGCGCTACCATACCCTGCAGACTCAAGATCTGCGTCGTCCGCTGCCGTACGAACAGCAGCCTCCTCCGCAGCAAGTCCCGCGCCGGCCGCTCCTCCTTCGGGTAGATGTACCCCGTCGGCAGGATCCCCAACCGCAACATATGCGCCAACCAGAACGAATCCCATCGATCATCCCCATACTTCAATCCTTCGTACTGCTGGATCGCCGACGGATTCGCCAACCTCACCGGATACCCCTGTGCCTGCAGCCCATCCACCAACCAGTACCAGTTGAATGTAGACTCCACCGCCACCCCCACCATGCTCTCCTTGTACGGCGCCAGATACCGCTCGATCGCCTCCACCGAGTTCTCTACCTTCTTCCCCACCAGTCGCCTGTCCTCTTCATCAATCACCCCCACATAGCTCGAGGTTGAATGCAGATCGATCCCTGCGTAGGTTCTCACCGGACACCTCCTTTGTGTACTCCTCGAGTACGATTGTGACAAATCCACGATAGAACCCCTCGTCCTATCGCGCAAGGGAGGTGTCTTCCC
>JALOPK010000169.1 GCA_025453925.1 Candidatus Eiseniibacteriota bacterium
AATCAAAAATAACGCAAACTACAACGACCATATAAACACCAATTCAGAAGAGAGATATTCCGCAATAATCAACCAAACGACCTACCGGTTAGTGATCTCAGCTGACGTTACCGACGAAGGCGGGGAGACCCGCAGTGCGACGAGGAGTTTCCGGCTGGGATTCATGTCGGTCGAGGCATCCATCGACATGCCCACCGGCTTCGTGGCTCACGGAACGACGGCCGAGCTGAACATCCGGAGGATGAACCTGGATGGCGTCGGCCGCGCCGGCGCGGGCATGTGGCGGCTCTACCCCCTCTGGCAGCCCGCCCACGCGTCACTTCCGGCCGACGAGCCGGAGATGGTCGGCGCCCCCGGTGATCCCGAAGGCACGTACCATACCCCGGGCGACAGCCTTCGCCCGCGCTGGGACACCAGCTACTCCCCGGAGCGGACCTTGCGCATGTGGAAGAACGGCGCAGAGCGGTCGCACGGGGACCTCATCCATGACGAAGCCGGGTCTGCGTCCCTGAAGCTCGAGGAACTGGAATCCGGGGCCTACCGCCTCACCTACGAGACAAAGGATGATTTCGGGGCGACCTACGAAACATCCCGGGAGTTCATGGTAGCCGGGAAGTCGACCGCGTTGCCGCTGCCTTTGGTGGCTCGAGTAGAGAAGGGGTACGTTCCCGTGGGGGGCACCGCCCGGATCCTGGTCTCTTCGGGCATCACCGGCCAGCGTCTGTTCCTGGATATCTACAAGGGCGGGGCCGTTGCCGAACGCCGCATCCTCACTGCGGGACGCGACTCGACGATCATCGACATCCCGGTGACCGAGGAGGACCGGGGTGGGTTCGGCATCACGTTGCTGGCGGTCGCCGACCACCAGATCATGCAGTTCTCCCAGTCGGTCTACGTCCCGTGGGACAACAAGCAGCTCAACGTGAGCTTCGCCACCTTCCGCGACAAGATCCGGCCGGGATCACGCGAGACGTGGAACGTGACGGTCAAGGGAACGGGCGATTCGCCGCTGGAGGCCAATGCCGCCGAGCTCCTCGCCTATATGTACGATCGGAGCCTCGACATCTTCGCGCCGCACTCCCCCCCCAGTGTCACATCGCTTTACCCGGCGCGGACCGGCACGTCCTACCATCGTGCCAGCCTGGGGCAGGTGTCGGGCGAGACCTATGAGTATGCCTACTTCATGGAGCCACCGGGCTATCCCGCGCCCACCGGCGATCGGCTGATGGGCTACGATAGCTACGGCATCGGAGGGCCAGGAGGCCGGAGGATGGGGCACATGCGCTACAAGGAAGGCGCGGTGATGCGATCGGCGATGCCTCCTCCCGCTCCTATGGCAATGTCCGCCGGCGCGGTGATGGACGAAGCCGAGGCCGATTTCAGCGCGGTCCGGGAACAGAAGGCTGAGGCCGCGCCTGCCGAGGCGCCCGCACCCGCGGAAGGAGCCACGGAAGCCCTTCGCAGCAACTTCGCGGAGACCGCATTCTGGGAACCGCATCTGATCACCGGGAAAGACGGCAGCGCTTCCATCGAGTTCACCGTGCCCGACGCAGTGACCTCATGGAACGTGTGGGTCCACGCCGTGACCCGCGACCTGCGCGGAGGCCAGCTCTCGGTGGAAACCAAGACGGCCAAGGAGCTGATGGTCCGACCCTATGTGCCGAGGTTCCTCCGGGAGGGCGACCAGGCGGTGGTCAAAGCCGTGGTCAACAATGCGTCGGACGCCGAGATGACCGGCGAAGTGACCCTCGACATCCTCGACTCCGACACGAACGAGAGCCTCTTGGAGAGCTTCGGGTTACCGGGTGATAAGGCCCATCTCCCGTTCACGGTCAAGGCCGGCGGAGGCGCCAACGTATCCTTCACGGTGACGGCGCCCAAGAAGGTCGGCACCGTCGCCTTCAAGGTGATGGCGACCTCGGGAGATCTGAGCGACGGCGAGCTGCGGCCCCTGCCAGTGCTGCCGGGCCGCATGCACCTGGTGCAGTCGCGATTCGTGACCCTGCGCAACAAAGACCGCAAGGTCATGACCTTCGACGACCTGGCCAAGGGCGGCGACCCCACGCTGGTGAACGACCAGATGGTGGTGACCGTTGATGCCCAGCTCTTCTTCACGGTGCTCCAGGCGCTGCCGTATCTCGTGAACTATCCGTACGAGTGCACCGAGCAGACCCTGAACCGGTTCCTGTCGACCGGTATCGTGTCCAGCCTGTACGACCAGTATCCGGCCCTGCAGCGGATGGCGCAGGAGTTCTCCGCACGGCAGACGAGGCTGGAGACCTTCGACGAGGCGGACCCGAACCGGAAGATGATGCTGGAGGAGACCCCCTGGCTCCAGGAGGCAAAGGGCGGCAAGGACGCAGGCCACGGCCTGACCAATGTGCTGGATTCCCGCATCGCCGCGGCCGAGCGTGACGTGGCGCTGGCCAAGCTGCGCAAGGCCCAGACCTCGCTGGGGGCCTTCCCGTGGTGGCCGGGCGGCCCGCCTTCGCCGTACATGACCCTCTACATCATGCACGGCTTCGCCAAGGCCATCGAGTTCCAGGTGGACGTGCCGAAGGACATGGTGCAGAAGGGGTGGTCATACCTCGCCCGCCACTTCCGGGACGACTTGCGCCCCATGATGGCCAAGGACTGCTGCTGGGAGTTCCTCACGTTGCTCAACTACGTGGCGACCTGCTACCCCGATCCCTCGTGGACCGGCGACATGCTCACGCCCGAGGAGCGGGAGGAGATCCTGGCGTTCTCCTTCAAGCATTGGAGAGACCATTCGCCCTACTTGAAGGGCTACCTCGCACTCACGCTGAAACGCGTGGGCCGGGAAGCCGATGCGCAACTCGTGTGGGACAGCGTCATGGACTCAGCCAAGAACACCGAGGACCAGGGCACGTTCTGGGCGCAGGAGGACCGGTCGTGGCTGTGGTACAACGACACCATCGAGACCCATGCATTCGCCCTGCGCACCCTCACCGAACTGCGGCCGACCGATGCCCACCGGGACGGTTTGGTCCAGTGGCTCCTGCTCAACAAGAAGCTGAACCAGTGGAAGTCTACCAAGGCGACGGCCGAGGTGATCTACTCCCTGGTCCACTACCTCAAGGCAGAGGGCGCTCTCGGAATCCGTGAAGATGCCACGGTCACCGTCGGCAACCAGACCGTCACCTTCACCTTCGAGCCTGACCGGTATACCGGGAAGAAGAACCAGATCGTCCTCCCCGGCGACAAGGTGGGTCCGGAGACGGCGACCGTCGTGGTCCAGAAGGAGGCCAAGGGTTTTGCCTTCGCCTCGGCGACGTGGCACTTCTCCACCGAGAAACTGCCGGAAGCGGAGCGGGGTGACTTTTTCCAGGTCTCGCGGCGCTACTTCAGGCGCGAGAGCACGGCCGGAGGGTTCGTGTTGAAGCCTTTGGCGGAGGGCACGAAGATCGCGGTCGGCGACCAGATCGAAGTACAGATCTCCCTGCGATCGAAGCACGCTGCCGAGTATGTGCACCTGCGTGATCCGCGGGCGGCCGGGCTTGAGCCCGAGAACCCGGTCTCTCGGTTCAAGTGGGACCTCGGCATCGGCTGGTACGAGGAGGTGCGAGACTCGGGGAACAACTTCTTCTTCGAGTACCTCCCTGTGGGCGAGTACACCTTCAAGTACCGGCTGCGGGCCAACATGGCGGGGACGTTCAAGGTGTCGCCCGCCACGGTGCAGTCAATGTACGCACCGGAGTTCAATGCGTATTCGACCGGAGCGGTGCTCACCGTAGTTCCCGCTGAATGAGCGTCTGGGCGGGCCTGGAGGCCCGCCCCACAGAAGTTCGGGGGGGGAATGTCGTCCCGTAGTCCGTAGGGGAGGGCCCTGTGCCCTCCCCGCGGCTGGTTGGAGCGTAGTGCGCCGCAACACCTGTGGGAGCGGCTTCAGCCGCGAGGGAGCGAAGCGGATAATGGCAACCCAATGCGTTCCCTCGCCCTCTCGGGCGACGGTGCTCCAAAAGTTGCGTGCAGGAGACTCCTCGCGGAGCGAGAACGATGCCACCTGACCATGAGGCCCTGACTGTGCTGCTGGGCAAGATGCCCGGGGTGCTCGTCGCCTTCTCCGGCGGCGTCGACAGCTCCCTGCTCTTGGCTGCTGCCCATGATGCTCTGGGGGATCGCGTGCTTGCCGTCACCGCAACATCACCGATCCAGGCCTCCCATGAACTCGGCCTCGCTCGAACAGTGGCGGAGATGCTCGGTGTGAGATGGGTCACCGTCTCAACCGATGAGCTGTCGCTCCCCGCATTCCGGCTAAATCCCGCGGATCGCTGCTACCACTGCAAGAAACTGCGCTTTGAAGCACTCCTCGACCTGGCTACGAAAGAGGGAAGCGCCACGGTCATCGAGGGCTCGAACATGGATGACCTGGGCGACTACCGGCCTGGCTTTGCCGCGGCGCGGGAACTGGGGGTCCGCTCGCCGTTCATCGAGCTGGGATTCGGCAAGACGACCATTCGTCGCCTGGCGCGGGAGCGCGGCCTACCGAACTGGGATCAGCCTGCGGCCGCCTGTCTCGCCTCGCGCATCCCGTACGGCGAGGAGATCACCAGGGAACGCCTTGCGCGCATCGATTGCGCGGAACATGCACTCCGAGAGATGGGATTCCGTCAGATCCGAGTTCGAGACCACGGCACGGTCGCCCGAATCGAAGCGCCCCGCGACGACTTCGCCCGATTCCTGGAGACCGAGATGTCCGATGCCGTGGTCAGAGCCTGCCACGCTGCCGGCTACTCCTTCGTCTCTTTAGACCTGCAAGGTTACCGAACGGGCTCACTCAACGAGACCATCACCCGCCGGCCCGGATCACAACTGGAGTCATAACGGCTGGTGGTCATGGCGGAACGAAATGGCACTATTCTAATCTGAGAATAGTGGTCATGCGGCGCGCGATGCAGCGACGTGCGGAGAGTTCCCTCATCCGTCGCGGCACTTCGCCCGCTCGCGCCTCCATGGCCAGGGCTCACGACCTGGCACGGCCGCGATGAAGAGGAAGCGCATTGTCGTCGCCATGAGCGGGGGCGTGGACTCCAGCGTGGCGGCCGCGCTGTTGCAGAGCGAAGGGCATGAAGTCATTGGCGTCACCCTGCGCCTGAAGCCGCCGGAGCCTACATCCGCCATCAAAGATCCCGTCGTCGACGCGCAGGTTGTGGCCGACCATCTCGGCATTCCGCTGTGCATCCTTGACCGTGCTGAGCGATTCCGCGACATGGTGCTACGGCCGAGCTGGGAGGAGTATGCACGCGGGCGGACCCCGAACCCCTGCGTCCTCTGCAACCCCTCCATCAAGTTCGATGCGTTGCTCGAGGTGGCGCGCGCCGAAGGGGCCGAATGGGTTGCGACCGGCCACTATGCCAGGGTCTCGCACGAGCCGGGAACCGCACCGGTTCTTCTTCGCGCCAAGGATCGTGCCAAGGACCAGTCTTACTTCCTGTTTGCCCTGACACCTCCGCACCTCGCGCGGGTCATCTTCCCACTGGGTGACCTCACCAAGGTCGAAGTGCGTGGCATCGCCCGTGAGCGAGGCCTGCCCTCCGCGGACCGCGTCGAGAGCCAGGATGCCTGCGTGGTCGGCATGGGGGAACGACTGCCGGATTACCTGTGCACCCTTTTCGGCGAGCAGGGCCGTCCCGGCGCCATCGTGGCGACCGACGGTTCATCGCTGGGGACGCATGACGGGTTTCACCGCCTTACCATCGGGCAGCGCCGTGGTATTGGAGTCGCGGTCGGCGTTCCAGCCTGGGTAAAGGCGATCGATCCCGTGACCGGTACGGTCACCATGGTCACCGAGCCGGACGACCTGCTGGCGTCAGGGTTGCACGCATCCGGGATGACCTGGCATGGGCCACCTCCAGGAATCGGCTCGTTCCCCTGCATGGCCCAGGTTCGCTACGGCCATCATCCCATCCGAGCAACGGTCGAGCCAGGCGCTCATGGATCCGCCGCCATTCACTTCGAAACCCCCGTGCGCGCCGTGACCCCCGGCCAGGCAGTGGTACTCTACGATAACGACGCGGTACTCGGAGGCGGCTGGATCCGGGATGCCGTTCAGGTCAGGGGGTGATGATTCGGCGGTCCAACAGTGGTGATGCGTCTTCCGTGCGCATGGGACGTCAGTGTGACCCTCAGTGCCTGGCACAGACTATGCTGAACATAGGCAGGCCCAAGAAGCGTTAGGCTGGCGGCGAGACCGCGAAATGGAGCCATACCCGACATGGGATTGACGGAACACTGGCGACAGGGGGGAACCTTGCCCAGGGCGTACCGGCGCCTATCTTGCATTCTGCGAGGGCGTCCAGCAGGTATTTCCATGTGCCAGGCCGCACTTCACGCGGTGCGTCTCCCGATATCGGAACCCGCCCTTCTGCCGTATGCTCCTCGCAGAAGTATCTCGCGGGGAGCCGTGATTGTGCCCGCCGGGCAGCGGCTCCATGAGGCTATCATGACCACCGGAGTTCGCCGATACCTCTCTGCAGAGGAACAGCGCACGCTCGCCGTGAAGGCTCAGCAGGGCGACGAGCATGCGTTCGGCACGCTTTACGAACACTTCTCCGATGCCGTGACCGGGTACGCGGCTGCGCGCGTGCGATCCGCCGA
This sequence comes from Candidatus Eiseniibacteriota bacterium, assembly GCA_025453925.1. Classification (GTDB taxonomy): domain Bacteria; phylum JAFGKV01; class JAFGKV01; order JAFGKV01; family JAFGKV01; genus JAFGKV01. The sequence continues at coordinate 6,619 of JALOPK010000169.1, forward strand.
GGACGCCATCGACGTGGCCTCCGAGACCTTCACGGCGGCGCTTTCACTGGTCCGAGATGGCCGCTACGACCCGCAGTACGCCTTCTATACGTTCCTCAGACTCATCGCCGACAGTCAGATTGCGCACTACCTGAGGAAGACGCATGTCACGGTACCGTCGCCGTCGGATTCGGGCGCCACGCAGCATCTCCGAAGGCTTCGGCCATTGGCGGAGATCCCCGAGATCGCGTGCCTTCCCGATCAGGAATTGGAAACATGTGCATCCGAACTCCTGCTCGTGGTGCTCTCGTGTGGATCCAAGCCTCACCAGGCCCTGACCTTCTGCCTTGTGGGAGTTCTTGATTGGCGCCCGCGGGAGGTCATCGAACAGCTTGGCTCCCAATCGCTGTTCGCGCTCGCTCGGCGCGTCTATGATGATTTCGCGGGGCACAGCTCCCGCCCTGCCCGAGGCCGCCCCCTGTGTCGTGACCATTGTCCGCAGTTCTGGCATCTGCTTGTTTCACCTGTCCGGGATGTCTACCCAGAGCAGGAGTACCAAGGGCTTCGCACCCACGTGGGGCCGGTGGGAGACCTTCCT
>JALOPK010000170.1 GCA_025453925.1 Candidatus Eiseniibacteriota bacterium
GTTCCGCCTGCTCCCCAGAGCGGACGAAGAAGGTGCCGATGATGGATGCCAGCACACCGACCGCCGCCATGGTCATGGGTACGGTGACGCCCTGGAGACCCAATCCCGCGGCTGCCGCCAGCGCGCTGGTGGCGACGATCGACCCGACATAGGATTCGTACAGATCCGCCCCCATCCCGGCAACGTCTCCGACATTGTCCCCCACATTGTCCGCGATAACCGCGGGGTTGCGCGGATCATCCTCCGGGATGCCGGCTTCGACCTTGCCAACCAGATCAGCGCCGACATCGGCCGCCTTGGTGAAGATGCCTCCGCCTACGCGGGCAAACAAGGCCTGGGAGGAGGCGCCCATGCCGAAGCACAACATCGTCGACGTGATGGCGCCGATCTTGTCGCCTACCCCGCCAGGAAGCGCATGGCTGTTGTAGTACCAATCCAGGAAGTAATACCAGATCGAGAGGTCCAGAAGCCCGAGGCCCACCACCGTGAGCCCCATGACCGCACCACTGGAAAACGCAACTCTGAGTCCCGAGTTCAGGCTCCGGCGGGCGGCATGTGCCGTCCGGGCGCTGGCGCTGGTGGCGACCGTCATGCCGATGAACCCGCTCAGCCCCGAGAAGAACCCCCCCGTGAGGAAGGCAAACGGCACGAACACCACCACGAGTTTCATCCACGCGAGGAGAAGCAGGAGAATGAACATGCCCACGAAGTAGAGGGTCACCACCGTGTACTGCCGCTTCAGATACGCCCGCGATCCCTCCCGCACCGCCGCGGCGATCTCCTTCATGCGGTCGGTGCCCTCGTCGAGCTTCATGATGCACGCGGCAAGATAGAAGGCGAACCCCAGCGCCACGATTGAACCAACCGGCGCAAGCCACAGAAGGTCATTCAGCATAGATACTCCCTTCAACTCCGTCCAGTCGACGGACCGCCGCCGACTCCATGGCGGAGGCGCGCCACCGGGTCTTCCGCAGCGGGATGGGTACCCCGCCCGACACCGTCTGTATCCTCCGCTTGGGCATGCGCGGCATCAGCTCCCGGCATGCGTTGAACTCTCAAAGTCGTGCGCACGAAACCGCCTCGAGTCACCGCCAATGCTATCGCGTCTGCAGCGACATGACAAACGGCTGCGTACCACTCATGCTGCACGGCAGTGAGCGGTCGCAGCACAAAGTCGCTGAGATCCTGGTCGGGATCCCGCTCGCTGCCGACACCCACCCGCACGCGAACGAACGCGTCCGACCCGACGGCCTCGATAATCGAAGCCAAACCCTTGTGCCCGCCGGAAGAGCCGCCAATCCTGACGCGGATCCGCCCGTCGGGAAGCGCGACGTCATCGCAGGCCACCACCAGGCGGTCCGGCGACAGGGACCAGTGGCAGAGCGCCGACCGGACTGCGCCGCCGCTCACGTTCATCCATCGGAGGGGCTTGAGGAGAACCACTGGTTGCGCGCCAATCTCTCCGCACGCCGCCAGCATCCATCCTCCCCCGGCCCATCGGTCCCACTGTGCCCCCGCGCGGGCCGCGAGCTCCTCCACGGTCCAGAATCCCAGATTGTGACGTGTGCGCTGGTACGACTCCCCGGGGTTACCCAGCCCGGCGATCAACCAGAGTGGGAGGACACCCACGGCATCGGCCCGGGCAGACCATCACGAATCTTCGGCAGCAGGCCCTTCCTCCGCGGCGGGTGCTCCTTCCTCTCCCTCCACCGCCTCGGCTGCCGGGGCCTCGATCCTCGGCCGGGCCACAGTGGCGACGGCCAGCGTGGCATCGGTCAGTATCGCGCCATCGGTCCATCCGATATCTGAGACGTGGAGCGTGCTGCCTGCGTGTAACTCCGTCACATCCAGAATCAGAGTATCGGGTATCTGCCCCGGCAGACACCGAATTCTGGCTCGCCAGACGTGCTGTTCGAGATGGCCGCTCTCCTCACGCACTCCGACAGGCGTGCCCTTGAGTTCCACCGGGACTTCGACAATCAACGGCTGCGTGGCCAGCACGACCTGGAAATCAAGGTGAACAGGGCGGGATGTGACCGGATCCTTCTGCACCTCCCTGAGCAGGGCAACTGCGGGGGCATGGTCATCGGACCAGGCCAGTTCCACAAGACGGCCCAACCGCAGGCCCTTGCGCAAGGCGGAGCGCAGGGTCTTCTCCTCCACGGAGACCGATATCGGATCGGTTTCCTTGCCGTACACGATCGCCGGTATGAACCCCGCCCGCCGCAGCCGACCTGCATGGCCCTTGCCGAACTCGTTACGCGTCGTCACTTCGAGTGAGATTCTCTCCATGTTCTTCCTTCTTCCCTGCTGAATCGGACCGTTTCCGAGACCGGAGGATGGCCGGTACCTCGCCCCTTGACCGACGTTCCAAGAATGGGTTCACGTCGAAGAGCCAGCGGCGGGCACAACCCTGGCCATCCGCGAGTGCGCCCAATCCCGCCGGCCGTGCGCGGGAGCACGGCGCGTGGCCCCGACGTGGGGCCGGAACGAATCCACGTGGCCTACTGATGAATGGCGCGCTTAAGAAAGGGCAGACCGTCCTCCAGTCAAGTCGTTCGAGGCGACGCCCACTCGTCAGTGCCGTGGGCCGGTACAGACCGGGCGATTCACGCACCCGTGGTGCCCGCCCCGGCGAGAAGGCGGTCATCCGCGCTCCTGGACGCCGAAACGACCGGCGATGCGAGGATCGTAGCGACACCGCTCCACGACCGGAGCGATTCGCGCGCATACCGCCTCCAGCAGCTTTCTGTCCTCATCCGAGAACCTGTTCGGTTGATGGGAGTCGATATCGAGCTCTCCTGCGACTCGGCCCTCCCGCCAGACCGGCACGACGATCTCCGATTTCACCTTGAGGCTGCACGCAAGGTAGTTCCCCTCCCGGGCCACATCGGCAACCAGGAAGGGTTGACCGGCTTCTGCCGCCTGCCCGCAGATCCCCACTCCGAACGGAATGCGGACATGCTCGGTGGGATCCCCGACATACGGCCCCAACACCAGATCCCGCGGATGGAGAGGGTCAACCAGATAGAAGCCCACCCAGTCATACCCGTGGACGCGCGAGGCCAGCGTGACGCAGACTTGATGCAGGGTCTCCCACGCGTCGCCATCTGCCGCAGCGAGCCGTTCGGCATCCTGCAGTATCGCTGCTTCGTGGGATTCAGTATCCATGGCGCATAGCCTCCGGCTCAGGAGAGGATGACGCTCTCGCGGGCGACGATCCGGGGGAGTCAACCGCCCGTGTGTCCGGTGCCGCGCAGGAAGCGAAGCGGTCGAGGCGGCCGGGGAGTCGTATGGCGGCCCGCAGGATCGCCTCGCTGAGGCTCATCACGTGCACTACCTGACCCTGACCCGGACGTCCGCGGATGCAGAATTGCCGACCTTGTCCCGTGCCTCAAGCCGAATGACATGCTCGCCCGCATCCAACGGCTCGGTCAGCCGGTGGACCCATGCCGCGCCCTCAGGACACGCAGGAACAGGTCTTTCATCCACATACATCTGCACTGAGGCCGGGTCCACTCCAGTCCCGCGGTCAGCGGCATATCCCTTGATGTGGATTGTTTGCCGTGCCAGGGTGGCCCCGTCGCGGTGCTCCAGGCGCACGGTGGGAGGAAACTGATCCCGCAGCAGGGCAAACGTGCCCAACTCGTCGATCGAACCGAGCATTGCATCGGACTCGGCGTCAAAGGTCCCGGGGAGGGGGCGATAGTCTTCACCGCCCCCCCAGCGGAAGATCCCGACCCCTTCGCTCGTGGCGCTCTCGGCGGGCACGCGCATGCCGATCATGACCGGGCCCTTCAGAAGGGCGGATTCGGGGGAGAACCGATATCCCGCCGTGAGAAGCTCGAGCCCGTTCCCGGGATGCGGGAGGGCACGTCCGTCCACCCTGAGGTAGGTGTCCTGGAAAACCGCGTCTGGGCCCGCCGCAACCCACGCCTGGCCGTCATCGCTGCGCACCAGCGAATTGCCTGACATTGCCAGCGGAGACACCGGCACGCACAGCTCGGCCTTCCCTACCCCCCCGTCGGCGGCGTTCACCAGGAACACCAATCGGAACTCGGGCGCGGCCTGGGGAAACAGCAGCAGTTCCATACCATAGGTGCGTTCATCCTGCGCCCACATCGAAGCCGGACTGAAACCCAGACTCCCCGGGCAGACGAACGTCTGCGGGGCCTGCGCGAGATCGCGGGCCGATCGCAGCGTGATGCGCACGTAGGTGCCCTCCAGTTCGTAGGAGGCTTCGACAGCGACATCATCCCCCTCGGCGCGTGCCTCACCACGGTAGAACGGCCGGGAGGAAACGCCCATCGGATCCTTCACGTGAACGGAGAGGAGTGCATCCGGACCTTGCCACCGGACAATCCAGCGCTGTGTGTCAAGGTGTCGCGATTCCAACGGCCTCCACTTGCCTCGCGACTTGGCGGCAAACGATGCGATGCACCGGCCGGGATCCTCGTCACGCACGTCCATGACCAGAGTATCAGGGCCGGCCCACTCGATGCCGACGACCTCAGGAGGATAGTTGACGAGGAGTGGAAGGGTAACGGCTGAGCAGTTGCCCGCCGCATCCTCCAGGAAGATGTCAACCGAGTGAGGCCCATAGTCGAGCCCCCCCAGCCCCGCGCGCAGAACACCGTCACCGGGAGACCCCTCGTGAAATCGGAGATGATCACCGGGGAGTTTGTAGAGCCGCTCGCAGCGGCCGAATCCACGTCTCAGCAGATCGTTGTCGTAGACCAGTTCAATGAGACGCAACTGGTCTTCGGGAAAGGCCCCGTACTCACGACGGAAGATTGGCTCCCCGTCGATCTCCACGCGGAGGCGGTAGAGGCCGACCCTGTCGCCCCCGCTGTTGATCCGGTCGACGGCGCGCACCGAGAGTCCGATCTCTCCGCATACCTGAGGTGTCGTGAGCGCCGACCACCGATCGGATTCGCCGTCCTTCCTGACCCGAACGGAGACCGGCGCAGCGCGCCCGTTGATGAGGGCACTAGAGTTGAGCGGTGACAGTACCAGGCGGTAGACCGTGGGGGCGACCGAGTCGGGAACGGAGTACCACCGCACCAGGGGGTTGACCACTTCCCCGTCCGGGGTTCTGATCTCCATATGCAGGTGGGCGGGGCCAACTCCCGAGCTTCCCGACGTACCGACGATGTCGCCCGCCTCAAACGTGACGCGTCCGGGCTCCGGGTAGAAGTCGACCATACAGTGACCAAGCTGGTCCTGCATCTGACGGACACACGCCTCAACTCCCGGGGCGAACCTCTTCATGTGCGCATACGTCACCCTAGATCCGTCACTCATTTGAAGACCAAGCAGTTTGCCGTATCCGCGGGGATCCACCTTGACGCGCCAGACCGTGCACGGCCCAAGCGCCCTCAGCGGGTAACCCGACACACCGGAGGTGGAGAAGTCGAGGCCTGCGTGGAAATGGCTACGCCGGTACTCACCAAAGGTAGACGTGACTTTGGCGGGAATGGCGAGGGGCCACAGCAGGGAGTCACCAAACGAAATAACGGAATGGGGGTCGGCCACAGCGGGGAAGAGAAAGGCGGCAAGCGCGAGGAAAAGGAAGGACAAGGTCCGCGCCGCGGCGTTCATGTGGTGCGACACGGATCCGGCCTCGGGGCACTCCGCGACAAGGTTCGGTGTCCTACGCCGGTCCATCGGTTGTGTCGCGCCCCGCGGGGAGGAACGGCACACTCAGATCGAGCCATGCTTCCACTGGTGCGGATCCCCTCTGTGCGCTCACGTAGTCCGCAGCCCGGGCGGCACCGAGCGCGGCATCATCGCAGAGAAGAGAACCGGTGCCCTTGACCAGTTCGACATCCCGGGCGATGCCGGCCGAATCGATCAGCACTCTGACCATGACACTGCCCAGTCTGTGGAGGGAATCCACTGGTGCAATCTCGCCGCACATGACGGTGTCGATTCGCGCCAGCCGGGGGGCAACATCGTAGGGCTGGTGTCGCAGGACGGTCGCCGTCCCCGACGCGAGAGCCGCCCATCTTCCCGGCTCAGTGTCGGCGTAGCGGTCGGCAAGCGCCCGCAGGTGCTCGCGAGCCCGAAGGGTGTCGTGGTACTCCTCCGCCTCGACCCACGCCATGGCGAGAAGCGCGCGGGGGGCTTCGGACGCGTCGGGAAACGAATCGACGACCACGGAGAACGCCGCCAGTGCCCGTGGCGCATCACGGGCTTGAAGCCAGGCCAACTCGCCAAGGTGATACGCCCACCCGGCCGCGCTGGATTCGCCTGCCTCCACCGGAAGCTCGCCCCTGCCGGCTCGCACCGCTCGGGCGTGACGGGAATCCGGATGTTTCGCCACCAAGACGTGCCACAAGCTCTCCGCGGTGGCGGAGTCGCCCCGTGATGCGCTCACCCAGGCCGCACCATACAATGCCCTCGCCGCCCATGCGCTGTCCGCGTAGAGCGCACCGACTTGGGTCAGGAGAGGGAGGGCGCTGTCGGGGAGCTGCAGCCGGAGTAGGTAGAGTTCCGCGAGGTCCATGAGGGCATCGGGGCGGGCCTGGCCTGACTCGGCGAGCGCGGCGCGAAGCCGTTCGACATCCCGCAACGCCTTGGCCCTCCGGCCCGCCTCCTCGACCAGGAGCCGGGGCGTGCCCTGCTTCGCCAGTTCCTCGTATTCCGCCAGGGAACCCGTGAAGTCGTGACGGTCCCTTTCGAGCATCATTGCCAATTCCATCCGGGCGTGCCGCGAGGCGTCTTCCCTCGGGTACGCGAGCACCACATTCCTCCACGCCTCTTCCGCAGCGGCGAAATCACCCATGGCTCGGTGGCTTAGTCCGACGGCAAGGCCCACCTGGGCAAGCTCGGAGTCAGCGCGGGCGAGCTGCCGCAACCGACCGAACGCCTCCAGCGCGTCGAGACCCCGTCCCAAACGTGCCAGAGCCTCTCCCATCTGGAGGCGGGCAACGAATCGAAGCGCACGGTTCGGTGCAGTGCGATCGGCCTCCCGGAACCATCGAACGGCCTCCTCGTCGCGCCCCAACTCCACGAGCGAGCGTGCGCGCAGGAGGTAAGCAGGACAGGTGACCGTCTTCCGGTCTGTCCTGCTGAGGAGCGTGTCGATGCGGGCCAGGGCGACCAGGGGGACATGAAGGCGACCGGCCACTTCCGCGTGGAGCAGTGCTCCGCGCTCCTGCCACTGATCCCAACGGTCACCGCGT
>JALOPK010000497.1 GCA_025453925.1 Candidatus Eiseniibacteriota bacterium
CCGCTGCCGCGAGCATGTCCGTGTCGTTGGTGCCGACGACCACGATATTGTGGGAGTCATGGGCCACGCTGGAGGCCAAGGCGCCCCGAGTCAGCCCGAATCCCCGCACGAACCCGCGGCCCACGTTCCCCGACGCCAGATGGCGTTCGATGACCGCGATCTTCAAGATGTCTCGGGTGGGATCCGCGCAGGCGATGCCCGCGCGCACCGGCACCGAATCCACGCTTTGGCGTGTCACGATTTGGTCGGGAATCAGTTCGATGATTCGCGCTCGGGTGGAGTCCGCTGCACCGGCCGGGGCACAAATGGTGAGGTCGGTGGCGGCCCACTCCACGTTCATGGTGCTCCTCAGAGACGGCGCCGATGCACCCCGCGCGGGCGCGGAGTAGGCGCCGTCGCGCGCGACCGCGACCCCCCGATGGTACACCCGCGTCACCCTGAATGCCCCCAGGTCATCCACGACCGCCAGATCGGCAACGTAGCCGGGCGCCACCGCGCCTCTGCGTCGCAGGCCGAAGTACCGGGCCGTATTGATGGTCGCCATCTGCACGGCGGTCACGGGGTTGAGGCCGTAGGCGATGGCGCGGCGCACCAGGTGATCCATGTGCCCCCGTGTGAGCAGGTCTCCCGGGTGGGTATCGTCGGTGCAGAGACTGCAGCGGGCAGCGTTGAGGCCGTTCACCACCGGGAGCAGCGCATCCAGGTTGCGTGCCGTCGTCCCTTCCCGGATCATGAGATGGAACCCCATGCGCAACTTCCCGCTGCCCTCCTCGGCAGTGGTCGATTCGTGATCGGATCCAATGCCCGCCGCCGCATAGGCGGCCAGGTCGCGGCCCGAGAGCCCCGGGCAGTGACCGTCAACAGGCCTCTCGCCGGCCACCGCCAGCTTCCTGATCATGTCGGGAACCCTGCTGATCACGCCGGGGAAGTTCATCACTTCCGCAAGCCCGATGACCCGTGGATGCCCGAAGATCATGCGCAAGTCGCCCGCATTCAGGTGGGCGCCGGCCGTCTCCATGTGGGTGGCCGGGACGCACGATGGCAGCATGACAAACACGGACAGGGGAAGGCCCTCGCTGGCGTCCAGAATGAACCGCACGCCGTCGAGACCCAGAACATTGGCGATCTCGTGGGGGTCGGCCACGACCGCCGTGGTCCCGTGGGGCACCACCGCCCTGGCGAACTCGGAGGGAGTCACCATGCTGGACTCAAGGTGGACGTGGGCGTCGATCAGGCCCGGGCAGAGGTAGGAGCCGCCCAAGTCCTCGACCCGCTGCGCCTCGTAGAGGCCGAACCCGGCTATTCGGCCGTGGTGGACCGCGACGTGGGTCTGGTGCACTTCACCGGAAAGCACGTTCACCACGCGAGCATTGGTGAGCAGGAGGTCGACCGGCACGTCACCGCGGGCAGCGGCGACCAGCAGATCAAGATCGACGGCCTCGGTCCTCGCCGTTCCTCCACCCAGCTCATCTTTCACGGCTTCCTCCCTCCGGGCTGCTTACGCGATGATGGTGAGCATGGGCGGGGCGCCGAGCCCGTCGGGGAAGAGCGATGCGTCGGCGACGAAGAGATTGCCCGGGAGGCACCCGGGATGGAGCGTCTGGGCATCAGACGCGGACAGGGGTACGGTGCCGCCCGGATGCCCCGCGGTCACCATGCCCCGGAAGTGGCCTTCGGGTGGGAGACCGAGACGTTCGAGAATGGAGGAGCAGACGTCGGCAGCGTGCTCCAACCGGCGGCGATCCGATTCGTTCAGGGTCTTGTTCAGGCGGGCGTGAACCGATCCAACGGGTGCATCGGCCAGCTTGATCATGATGGAGATGATCTCCCCGGGCGCCGCAGGCCACGCGGCATCGAAGAGGTAGCTCATGTAGTCGAAGTAGGGCGAGAGCATGCAGCCATCCCGCTCCGCATAGAAGGGCATGGGGAGTTCGGCATGTTGGGCGGCGCCACCGCGACGGGCGGCCACGCAGAGCACCGGGTCCACGAACAACCGCTGGTCGAACCGCACACCCGATCGCTCCAGAATGCGCGGTGTGCCAAGGCCGCCCGCGGCTAGGATCACCACGTCGGCCGGGAAGAAACGCACCAGCGGCCCCCGTCGTGCCCAGACGCCTCGAGCTTCTCCGTTGCGGATGTCGACCCTTCGGACACACCAGCCCGTCTTCACTGTCGTTCCCCTCGACCGCGCCTGGGCCACGAACGAGCGGCTGTCCCATTTCACGCCTCGGGGACACCCGAAAACGCACCGTCCACACCCGATGCAGCGGTCATAGTCTCCCACTTTCGGCATGGGCGAGGGATCCACTCCCTCCGCGGAGAAGGCGTTCCAGAGTTCGCGGGTAACCGGCTTCCAGCAGGATCGGTGGCCGATGCCGATGGGAAGCTCGCGCTCGAGTCGCTGGAACTCCTCATCCAGGTCGATCCCCAGCGCGCGCAGGCCCTTGTCTGCGCGGATCGCGTTGCCCGTGCTCAGGGTGGTCGTCCCCCCCACGCACCGACCGATGATCACCTTCATCCCATCGGCGGCGATTGCCACCCGCATGGGGGGAAAGAAGAGGCTGATCTGGCGATGCGAGAGGAGCAGCCGCGCGCGCTTCAGCCGTTCCATGTTCCTCATGGACATCGAGAACGGCGTGAACGGTCGCCCTGCCTCGAGCATGGTCACCTGGAACCTGCCCTGTAACTCCCGGGCTGCAGTCGCGCCACCTGCACCGGTGCCGACGACCACCGCTGTCTTCATGGACCGCACCACGCGAACCTTCCCGTGCATGCCGGGTGTCCTTCGGTGATTCGCCGGGTGAACGACAGCCGGCCTTCTCCGGTGAGCCCGGCCAGCACGCCCTCGTCCATGGCGGACATGACCCCGCAGACGGTGGGGGAGTAGAACCTGCTGAAGCAGCACCGGCTGACGTGGATCCGTCCGTCAGGATCGGCTTGGAACTCGATGCCGATGAGGGCATAGAGCCGCGCGGCCACGGCGAGGCCTTCCGTCACAGTTGCGATGCCCGCCAGGGCCCGGAGCCGGTCACCCAGGGCCCATGCTTCTCCTCGTAGCGCGTGGGTCAGTTCGCCGGCGGTTCCCCGGGCGAGGGCCTCCGTGACACAGGCACGGCTGAAGAGTGCGTACTGTTCGCATTGGATCTCCCCCGAGCCCCGTAGCCGAGGCGCCGGCACACCGGCGGCACGCGCGGTTGCGTCGGCCAACGCAGAGAGAACCCGACCCATGGCGACCGCCGGCGGAACCCGGCGCATCAGCGACAGTCCAACGTTCACGTGCAGCCCTCGCGGGGATGCGATCCACCCATGTGTTGCACACCCGGGGGCGTTCCGACATCGGCATACAGCCCGTCACGCTCGGGCTGTTTCATGCG
>JALOPK010000171.1 GCA_025453925.1 Candidatus Eiseniibacteriota bacterium
ACCATGAGCACTCGCTCGGCTTCGGCAAGAGCATTCTGAATGTCAACGAGCTGTTGCGGGTTCTGGGTCTCCCCTCGCTTGTCGGCATCCCTCACCAGACCGTCAACTTCGTTGATTGTGTCGCGGAGCTCCCGGCGTAGACGGGCCTCCTCGGCGATCTCATTCAACCGCTTGCGGGCCTTCATGACTTGCTCGAGGGCTTGCCCGATGCTTCCGACCTCCTGGTACTGTACCGCGGTGTCGATGAACACCTCGACCTCTTCGAGCTGCGTGGAGATCGGAGTATCGCCCTCGTGAACTGCCAGCCGCTCGTGTTCCTTCCGGACTTCCTCGATAGCCATCTGGCAACGACGAACCTTCTCCTTCTCCTGCTTGATGCGAGCCTCTTCCTTCCGGGTCTTCGCGCGGCGCGCCGCGTCCCGCGCCTGCTCGGCCGCGAGACGAGCCTCCTCGATTGCACGGGCGCGATTGGCGGAATCCGCGGCCAATCGTCGGGCCTCCTCCAGACCATTGACTGCCATCCGAAGCTCCCGGGAAGCGTACTCCTCGGCACCTGCGTCACAGGCCTCCCTTACCGCCTTGTCGGCGTCTCGCAAGGAAGTCTTCACCTGAGAATCGGTCCCTTCGGGTTCTTCGTAGGGCTTCAATACCGCCTGTACCGGAGGGGCGGAAGGCGTGGGGGCCGACCGCACGCTTTCCGCGCTGTCTGCACGTCCGTGGGCGAGGGCTGCTCTTTCCAGGGCCTCCATTCCCAACTGCTCGCTGGCCACGAAATCGCCGGCGTCCCGCGCCTGAATCGCGCGGGTCAGCGCCTCGCGGGCGGTGGCCAGGAGGGTGACGTCGCTCGGGCCGCGGCGTTGCTGGATTTCCTCGATGGCGGCCTGTGCCTCGCCTATGATGGCCTCCGCCTCCTCGCGCAATAGATCAGCGGCCTTGTGGGCGGTGGGCTCATGAACGGGCGCGACGGATTCCGAGGGAGGAAAACCCGCGGCTTCCTGGTGGCCCGACGCACGCGACGCGCTTCCGCTTTCGATCGCCTCCAGTACTCGTCGGAGATCCCCCCCCGCCTCCTGGACAAGGACCCGAAGGTTGATTCCACCGGAGTCTAGTCCGGATCGTGCGGCGGCCCGACGCGCAATAGTCTCGATGGTATCCTGTTTCGGCGCTGACAGCGTCAGTAACCGACAGATGCCCAGGGCGGCACGCACACGCATGGAAAGGGTATCTACTGATGCCAGCGGTCTTCCCGTCGAGACGACGATTGGGCCGCCCTGCTGAAACACCGTGTTGAACGCCTGCATGAATGCCTCTTCCAGCCTGGCATCGCCAGCCAGACTCTCGAGATCATCGACGACAAGCCCGTCGCCCTGACGACCTGAGGGGAATCCATCAGCGGTACCCTTGATATCCCGTGCCGCGACAAACAGCACCATGCGATTCGGGTGGTGCTTCCCAAGTTCCTGGTAGACGGCCCGAAGGAGGTGGGTCTTCCCAACACATCCGACGCCGAGAAGCAGAATGGGCCGACGCCACTCGGCATCGTTCTTGACGAAACTCCGCAGTTCTTCAAGGACACGATGCTGGCTCTCATCGGACAGGAAGTCACCAAAGGAGCTTCCGGAGGCCGCGCTTCCAGGCCCGCCGACGGCAGGCGGCCCTTGTGCGAGTAGGTCACGAATCTGTTTCGGGAGCCCGAACACCAGCGCCACGGGCTGGCCGAGCTGCGCCGTGAGCACTCGGGCCAATTCCGTGTCGAAGGGATCGACCGTGGCAACGCGAGTCTCACCTTCGCCACCGGCGACGGGCAATACAGGAATGCGGGTTGCTTCCTGAGGAGTGATCCGGCCCACGGCCGCCCAGTCGACAGCAGCAGCCGACAAGGCTGGGCTCGCCAGGCCTAGACTGCCCGCAAGCCGCTCGACATCGCGAGTGCTCACATCGCCTTGCTCAAGGGCGATCTCGACCGGTGACTTGTTCGAACGTGATGATGCCTTGATGATGTCGCGGGCGCGTTTCTTCGCGAGCAGCCCTTCGGACACCAGAATCTCAAAGAAGGTGCGTGGCTGTTTTCCAGGCATCGATTACTCCCGGCAGGGGCATCACAAGAGGGTGTTGGCCATGGTCATGAGACAGAGTAACTCTCCCTGCCACGCCCGTCAAGCTACTGCCCGCTCCACCAGAATCCGCTATGGCGGGCCAAGAAACTCGCGCTGATACAGAGCAAGGAGCGCATCACCGGACAACGCCGCTACCAGTGACCCCATCACGAGGAAGGGCCCGAACGGGATCGGATCACCACGACGCTTTCTCCTCGTGGACAACAGCACGATTCCCGCTGTCGCACCCAGCACGGAGGCAACGGCAAAGGCCAGAATCACGGATTTGGGCCCTAGGAACACACCCATCGCGCCGACGAGCTTCGCGTCGCCAAGACCCATCCCCCCGCGACTCACAACTCCAAGAGCCCATAGGCATCCTGCGCCCACCACACCGGCAACCAGCCTGCTTTCCAACGACGGCCCATCTGTGGACACCCATGCCATGCTCACGCCACCGGCCGCAATGGCAAGGCACAAGGAGTCGGGGATCACGAAGCTATCGAGATCAATCACCGCGACAGCGATCAGGAGAGCAAGACACATGGCCATGACCGCTGCTTCAAGGGTGAGGCCCCTGGTGAGGTACGCGCCCACGAACACCAGGCCACCCAGCCCCTCCAGCACAGGATACCGTGTGGCGATCGGTGCGCCACAGGCCCTGCACCGCGCGGCCAGAAACAAGTAGCTGAGCAGGGGAATATTGTCCACTGGGCGGAGGCGGGTGGTGCAACGGGGACAGCGTGAACCCGGCCAGACGAGCGACTCGCCTCTCGGAAGCCGGTGAACGACGACATTGAGGAAACTGCCGACGCAACCGCCCACGCACAGCACGAAGAGGAGCGGATTACCCATGCCGTCCACTCCCCAGCATGGCGGTCAAGGACCCCGCCTGCCCGCCCCTGAGAGAGCGACTCCCGTAGGCCCGACAGGCGGGGATGATATCGATACGGTCAAATCACGTTTTGGGGGTCGGTAGAGGCGGGAAGTCCGGGCGGCCTCCCACGATGCGCCCGACTTCGTCGAGATGCGAGGTGACCTCGAATCCCAGCGAATCCGACAGGATGATGCTGAATCGTTTCATCATCAAAGGACACAACAGGTTCCTGACGCCGGAACTGACGGCTTCCAGGCTGTCCAGGCTGGCGGTGTAGGAACCCGTAGCGGCTTTGTATGCATCGAGGGCGGCGCTCACCTTCCCCATGCGATCCCTGGATCGAACGATAAGTGAGGCCCGAAGTCCCTCGGATCCCGGCTCCGCGAGCCATGATGGAACCCCGCCGTCAATCACCCCGGGATCCGACACGGAACACTTGATCTGCAGCCGAGTGGTGTCGGACAGGATCTCGTAGGGACTCCCATCGAACGGGCACGCCAGACCACGCAGGGCGGGATTCAGAGAGACCAGATCCGCGAGGTTGTCGGTGAACCGACCAGTCCTCTCGAAAAACAGCTCCTCGGCGAGCTTGAGTTCCACCATGTCATTGCGGGACTGAGCGACCATCACGGCCTTCTGCGCTCGCGCCTTCTTCTCGTTGTACTGCGGGATGAGAAGCACTGCGATCACGGCTAGGGTCGCCAGTACGATCATGACATCGATGAGAGAGATGCCAGTCCTCTTCAACCTCATCGGGCTCTCCTTTCGAGGGACCGGAACACACGGCCTACGGCACCATCACTGCGATAACAGCAAAACACAAAAATGCGCGCCTCGAGGCGCCTTGTCAACCATGGCCACACCGAACGCTCTTCCAGACTCAACGCCGCGGCTCACCCTCAACTGAACGTACTATTCTGCCCTTCTCGAAGAGCCCAATCACCCGTTTCGCGTCGAGCACCCGCAACACGGAGAGCGTCATCATCACCGCCACGATAGCCAGAATCACCATTCGTTCGCGCCGGGTGAAAAGCTGCCCAGGCCCTCCCTGCGGACGTTGAGCGGAGTCCATCGCCGGCGAGACCCGTTCAGCCTATCCGACCCGCACCACGCGGAGGCTGCTCCGCCGGTCGCCGGCCCGAAGGATCGCGACGTATGCCCCGTTCGACATGGACGCTACTAGGCTGCGGTCGATCACGATGGTGCCCACGGCGGCCTCGCCATCTCGACGCCACAGGAGACGGCCCGCAAGATCATAGAGACGGAGATCGGCCCTCGTGGACGGCGCGCTCCACGTGAGGACCAGAGCCGAGCTGAAAGGATTGGGGTGGGCCTCCAGTCGCAAAGTGCCGGGTACGGGACCATGCCCATGGACGGGCAGGGTGAGACTGGCCTGAACAGTGGAATCCGCGGTCCACCACGCGGTGACCCGGGAGGAGGCGCTGACCGCCAGACGGTCGGGAGCCGTCTGGTCTTCGACGCTGACCAATGCCACCAGGCCAAGCAGCGCAGCGCCAGGCGCCGGGTCATCCTTGAGCAATACGCACACCAGCGTGTCAGTATCGCTGGCGACGGCAACCGAGGCGTATCGGGCCACGGCACCATCGTGAGGGGCGAGTTCAAGCCGCAAGGTATCGCCCGGTCCCCCACCTCCACTGATAAATGACAGTTCCTCCCCCCCGAACGGGACCAGCTCGACTGGGGCGGGACCCGGCGGAGGCGTCGTGCGCCATGGCTGGAAGCGGATGACGGCACGCCCCGGGTTGTCAACTCCGTCCCATATGAGGGCGCTGTTGGTCCCCGTGCTATCGAGGGCCATAGTGGGCGTACCCCACCAACAATCGGCTGCCTCGAGGCTATCCCCCACGCACCATGCACCCACAGACGCAGCATAGCGGCGGTTAAACGCCAGTGCAGAAGCGGAGACGGTGAACGTGCTTGCGTAGTCGATCACCAGTCCCGACCCGCCGTTCCCAACAACTGCGCAGGAGTCGATCGCCACGCTGCAGTCCCATGCCACATCGACCCCGAACAGGTGATTGCCCGTGACCAGCGAAGCCCGAAGCCCGCAACTGGTGCCATCCCGGGCCATGAAACCTCCTCCCCGGTTCCCCACGATCTCGCAGGCCGTCATCGTCACGGCGCATCCTGACGCGCATAGCCCCTGCAGAGCGTTCCCGTCAAGGGAGCATTGGGCAAGGGTGACCTCGCACTCAGCGGCGTAGATGCCTCCCTGCTCATGGCGGCACACGTCGGTGTGTTCCACATGGCAGGCCCCTCCGATGGACAGGAGACCGTCCATTGCATTGTCCTCGATCACGCTATTGGCGATGTCACAGCTTCCTCCAACAAGCACCACCCCGGCTCCGTCATTCTCGCTGATGAGAGTATTGCTCGACGTGAGAGCCCCCCCGTCAACCGAGATCGCGCCGGGTCTGACGGTCGCCTGCCGGATGATGGTTCCCAGCGCTCCGGCACGGCCTCTCGCCAGCCTCCACGCCTCACGCTCACCCGCTGGCCAGGCTCCACACCCATGGAGCCCGACTTCCTCCAGATCCGCGGCGCCGCCCTCACTGACGGCAACCCCGGTCACCGCGTCGCGAATGGCCGCCCGATTCGCCACGAACGATCCCGTCACCTGAATGCCGGCCCAGTCGCCGGCCCTGGCCGTGCTCGCGGCACTTTGCACCCACACGGTGTCGCCTGACTGCGCGCCGAGAACGGCCTCCCCCTCTACGCGCCACGTCACGGCGCGCCCGGGGAGGGCCGCGACTATGCAGCCGGGCTGGACACGAAGTCGGTGTCCGGGGGGAACCGTGACCGGGTCAGAGAGGAGTATGGGCGGCCCTGGAGACCAGAGGGTGTCGGTGATCACCCCCGACACCAGCCTGCCGCCCAGCAGGGCTGCTGACCTGATGTTCTTGGGGCTGCCTTCGTCGCCGGCGCGGTCGGCATAGCGGACGATGACCGAGTCGCCGTCCGCAGCGAGTACGTCCGGACTCGCGCCTCCGATTCTGAGGATCCCTGAGAACGCCCCCGGCGCGTCCTCGTTCGGTGTGAGCACAGTCGAATCGCGGACCGCGCCCTGCGGCGTGTGAATCGCCACTGAGACGGGGAGTTGACCGATCCCGGCAAGATCCGGCTCGCTCAACGACACGAGGAGGGAATCGCTGCCAGTGGGAAGGAAGGCCAATTCGCCATATCGCACATGGGCCAAGGAGAGGCTCGCCGCCACCGTGGCCACCTGGTGGTCGAAACCGACGGGCCCTCCCATTGGAGGGAGCCACCCTGTCCAGGAGCCGAGGGAATCCCAGACGACGAAGGCAAGGCTGTCGGCATCAAGCACCAGCAGAGCGCCATCTGGCGGATCCAGATCCAGCGCACACGCGATGGGCGCGTTGGCCGAGAAGACCCCGGAGCTCGTACTGGTCTCCGCCAGGTGCAAGAGCCCCGACCCGCTCCCAAGAGCGCTGGACCATGCCAGCGTCACCGTGTCGGGGGCGGATAGGGTGATGTTCGCGTCTCGATCCTCGACAGTGAGGGTGACCGCCGAACCCACCGTCAGAGTCTCGGGGGTAACCGTGATCGTGGCAGTCTCCGAACCCACGCGGGCCGTGTCGGCCACTCCGGACACCGTCACGGCGATGACGTCGCCGTAGAACGCCTGCATTACCGTGTCAACAACCGCACCGCGGCCGAGCGTCCACCCGGCGCCGAATGGCAGGGTCAACGACGAAGTGGCCGAATCGACCACGGCGAGCGTGCGAAGGACCGTGTCACCGTTCGTCAGATTGGTGAGGAAGCACTCCGCGGCAGACGCGGTATCCTCCCAGGAAACTTCAACTCCGATCGGCTGGTTCGGCCAGACCATCAGGCTGTCCAGCCCCGTGAAGGCAACCTCGGCGGGCTGGGCGCCTGCCCCCAGAAAGCCCCATATGGCCATCAGGCAGGCCGGAATGAGCCAGCGGGATCGGATTCTCAGAACGGGAAGTTCACCCATACTCGGAGCCCTATCTCCCTTCGCGTCTGATTCAGCTTGAAGTTGCTCGACTGAGAGACCTCGATCTGGACGCCGGAGTCCACGACTCCGAAATCGTATGACGCCCCCGGCCGCACCGACCAGGTTGACGTGTTGGTCGTA
>JALOPK010000172.1 GCA_025453925.1 Candidatus Eiseniibacteriota bacterium
GGGCAACCCGGTAGCTGACGGCACCTACACGATGCGGTTCCGGATCTACGATGCGATCACCGTCGGCACGCTGCTGTGGGACAGCGGGGTGCGGTCAGTCGCCGTCGCCGGCGGGATCTTCAGCGTGTCATTGGGCGAGAGCCCACAGCCGGAACTG
Source organism: Candidatus Eiseniibacteriota bacterium (assembly GCA_025453925.1). Lineage (GTDB taxonomy): Bacteria > JAFGKV01 > JAFGKV01 > JAFGKV01 > JAFGKV01 > JAFGKV01. The sequence continues at coordinate 158 of JALOPK010000172.1, forward strand.
GGGTTAGACTTCGACGTGGACTACTGGCTGTTTGTCACATTCAACGGAATCGACCAGACGCCCCGTCAGCGCCTGGCTTCGACAGGCTACGCGTACATGGCGAGCGGTTTGGTGCCGGGCACCACCATGAGCGCTGCCATTCCCGGCCTTCCCGAAGCGGTCCTTTCCGTCCACAACACCGCGACGACGGGGTCCACCTTCGCCCTGAGCGGCAGGCACAACTCCCCTACCGGCACCGGCGTGATCGGCACCGCGACCGCAACCACCGGTGAGAACTGCGGACTGTACGGCCGGAGCTACTCCAACCAAGGAAGCGGCGTCTACGGCCTCGCATCCGCCACCAGTGGAACCAACCATGGGGTCCGCGGCCAGAGCAACTCGCCGGACGGCAGGGGCGTCTATGGGCTCGCCGCGGCTACCTCGGGCGCAGGAGTCGGCCTGTTCGGGGCTGCAAGCTCAACTTCTGGGATCGGCGTCTACGGCACCGTGAACCAGACGACTGGCGCCACCTATGGCGTCTACGGCAAGAGTACGTCCAGCGCAGGCACCGGTGTGTTTGGCTGGGCGATCGCCTCAGAGGGCTCCACCAGCGGGGTCTCCGGACGCAGCGCCTCCAGCGCGGGAATCGGGGTGAACGGATTCGCCAGTTCATCCCAGGGCGAAACGTATGGCGTGAAGGGTGAGAGCGCGTCCAGCATGGGCATCGGCGTGTACGGGTACGCCAGCTCCACGACCGGAGGCATGTTCGGCGTCAAAGGAGAGACCAGATCGTCGGTGGGAGCGGGCGTGTATGGTGAGAACACCCACGGCTCAGGCATCACCTTCGGCGGCTTCTTCACCAGCCCCTCATCCGCAGGGGTCGGAGTGGCCGGCTATGTGTCATCAACTTCAGGGTCGGTCATCGGAGTCTTGGGAACGACCCCGTCGTCATCGGGAAGAGGCGTCCACGGGGCGGCATCGAGCGCAACCGGCGGCACCATAGGCGTGTACGGCACGGCTTCCTCCACGGAGGGAACAGGTGTCTACGGCACCGCCCCCAGCGCAACCGGCACAACCTACGGCGTCCACGGGAAGACCTCGTCCTCCAGTGGGTGCGGGATCTACGGCGAAGCCCCGAAGTGCGGCGTGTTCGGGGAGACCGACGCCACATCAGGCGAGGCCTACGGGGTCCATGGCACAACTCTGTCTCCCGGCGGGTACGGCGTCTACGGCGAGGCCCCTGTCATCGGCGTGCTCGGGGAGACCTCGGCTACGTCGGGCGCGACCTACGGTGTGCGAGGAGAGAACTCCACAAGCAGCGGCGCAGGAGTGTACGGCGTGGGAGATCCCTGTGGGGTCCGCGGTAGTGCCACGACAGGTGCCGGAGAGAGATACGGCGTGCACGGCTCCTCCTCAGGATCTGAGGGACGGGGCGTTTACGGTGAGGCATACGCGTTTGGCGTCTACGGCAAGGCCTCTAGCAACAGCAGCAACAGCTACGGAGTCTATGGCACCACGGAGTCGAACTACGGCGGATCCTCGGTCCATGGAGAAGCGACCGGAACCGCGGGTCTGAACTTCGGGGTGTACGGCACGAGCCCTTCGATCTACGCCAGGGCGGTCGAAGGATCTGCCACGGCTACCTCAGGCACCACTTTCGGCGTCTTTGGGATCACCGCTTCGCCGGATGGCTATGGCGTGTACTATTCGGGTGGATTTGGTGGCGTTGGTCCCATGAGGTCCATTGTTCGCACAACCCGGGGTCCGACCGGCCTGGATGTCATGACGGCCGCGGGGAACTGGGTGGAGGACTTCGGCGAAGCGCGCTTGTCGGACGGGAAGGCCCACGTCGATCTGGATCCCCTCTTCCTTGAGACAGTGAGCGTGGATGCGACGCACCCCATGCACGTGTTCGTTCAGCTCCACGATCCCGGATGCAGGGGAGTCGCTGTCGCCCGAGGCACGACGGGTTTCGAGGTTATCGAACTGGACAAGGGCCGATCCGGCGGGACGTTCTCCTATCGTGTCGTGGCCAAGCGAAAGGGATTCGAATCGGCGCGATTGGAGGCGTGTCCCGCGGGCTTCGCCGATCCTTTCCTCTATCCTGAACTCAAGGGCGTGACCGAGATCGAGCGGGTCCGCCAGATGTGCGTCAGGAGCGGGCACGGTGACCTGTTCGATAGGCTGGCGGCTCAGGCAGAGAAGCACGACGCGGAGTCCGAAACACGCTTGACCGGCGCAAGGCGAGACCGGCCCGCGGCCGGCTCGTCGCCCGAGTCAGGCGACACGCGGGCAGAGCACGATCTTGAATCCCGAGAAGAAGCGATACGGGCGCTCACGCGCCACATCGGCGAACCAGCCGAGTAGCCCACACCCCACGGATGCATGTCGAAACGCAGCCGGGAGGGCGGCATCGTGAAACAGGGCCTTGCCGCCCTCCATTGAGCGGAGGTGCCGTCACATGAGTGAGACCACCCTGAAGACCAGTGCCGTCGAGCGCTTCCTGCGCTACGTGACGTTCGACACCCAGTCGGACGAGAACTCCACCACCTACCCGAGCACCGCCGGACAACTCGTGCTGCTGGACACGCTGGTCGAAGAACTGCGCGAGATCGGGCTCCAGGACGCCGCGCGCGACGAGCACGGATATGTGTTTGCTACCGTACCCGCGACCAGTGCGAAGGTCGGCGTGCCGGTGATCGGGTTCATCGCCCACGTGGACACGTCGCCCGAGACCAGCGGCGCCAATGTGAAACCCGTCATTCATCGCAACTGGCAGGGCGGGGACATCGTGCTGCCCGACGATCCGTCGGCAGTGCTCTGCGCTCGCGACATCCCGGCGCTGCGAGAACAGGTGGGTAATGACATCATCACCGCCTCAGGCACTACCCTGCTCGGCGCCGACAACAAGGCGGGCGTGGCCGAGATAGTCGCTGCAGCCGAGTACCTCATGCAGCACCCCGAGATCCCGCACGGCGTCATCCGCGTCGGCTTCACCCCTGACGAGGAAGTCGGCAGAGGGACGAAGCACTTCGACGTGCAGAGATTCGGCGCCTCTGCCGCCTACACCCTGGACGGTGAGTCCCGCGGGCACCTCGAGTGCGAGACCTTCTCGGCCGACGCGATGACCGTCACCTTCCAGGGATTCAACACCCACCCGGGGTTCGCCAAGGGCGTCATGATTAATGCCATCAAGGTGGCCGCGGATTTTGTGAACCGTCTGCCAAAAGACCGGCTCTCGCCCGAGACCACCCAGGGCCGCGAAGGCTTCGTGCACCCGTACGTGGTCGAGGCTTCGGTGGACAAGACCTCGGTGAGAGTCCTGATCCGCGATTTCGCCACGCCCGGCTTGAAGGAGAAAGAGGAGTTCATCGAGCGGCTGGCGCACGAGACCGTTGCCGCATGGCCGGGCGCGTCGGTGACGACCAAGATTGAAGAATCCTACCGCAACATGAAGGAAGTGCTCGACGAGTACCCGCAGGTGGTCGAGAACGCGCGCGAGGCCATCCGCCGCGCAGGGCTGACCGTGCGTGAGACCGCCATACGCGGCGGTACCGACGGCTCCCGGCTCTCGTTCATGGGCCTGCCCACCCCGAACGTGTTCGCCGGGGAGCACGGTGTCCACTCGCGCTTCGAATGGATCTCCGCGCAGGACATGGAGAAGGCGGTCGAGGTCATCATTGACATCGCACGGGTGTGGGAGGAAAGAACGTAGAGCATCGCGGCCGACGGGATCGGAGGGACATGCCCGAGGTTGGGAGGCGGCGTGGGGTCAGACCCTGACTTGCGCCTGATTGACCGGGAGGTGGTTGCGCGCAGGGTCGAAGGCTGCGTGTCGAATGTTGAGGTGCACCCGGATGGGCGACGGGAAGCCCCACAAGTCCCGGCGGGACGGGGCGGAGCGATTCGCTACCTCAATGCGGTAGGCGCGGGGGACGTTGGCAGAATGTCAACTTCCTGGAGGGGAATGGAGCAGGTAGAGGAGCTCTGAGGTCAATGGACTCTGGAGAGACTTGAGTCGCTCAGCCGGGAGTAGGGGAGACTCACCACCGGTCGCAAATTGGACAGAATCACCGGTTTGAATTGGACACTCTGACGAGTATCGCCAGAGTGTGATCGCCGGGCGCAACAGGGGCAATGCCAAGCGGCGACGGCATGGTGCCCACCGGGCGTCTTCGCCGGTGGCTCCCCGGGTGTGCCCGGTGCTAGTCCCCTCCGCTGTCTCCCCTGGCGGCGCGCTTGGTTTGCCTCTGGCGTTGCCCCGTCGCCAGGATACGCTTGCGGATGCGGGACGATTGCGGTGTCACCTCGAGCAGCTCCTCGTCGCCCAGGTACTCGATGGCTTCGTCCAGGCTCATGTTCCGCGGCGGCGTCAGACGCAACATGATGTCCTGGGTCGAGGAGCGCATGTTGGTCAGGTGTTTCTTCTTGCAGACGTTGATGGGAATGTCGCTGCCGCGCTGCGTTTCGCCGACTACCATGCCCTCGTAGACTTCAACGCCCGGCCCGAGGAAAAGGACGCCCCGATCTTCGGCGTTCTTCAGACCGTAGGTCGTGGTGACCCCGGCTTCCCAGGCAACCAACGAGTTGGTACTGCGTGAGGTAATCGTTCCAGCAAAGGGACGGTACCCGTCGAAGACCGCGTTCATCGTGCCCATCCCACGAGTCGCAGTCAGAAACTGATAGCGGAAGCCCAGCAGTCCGCGCGTCGGCACGACGAACGTCAGATGCACACTATTGTCGACCGCATTCGTCATCTTGATCATCTGTCCACGGCGTTTCCCGAGCATCTCCACCACAGTTCCGGCCGTGTCCGGACTGGTCTCGATGTGCAGTTCCTCGAACGGCTCCAGTACTTCGCCGTCGGGTCCCTCTTTGAAGATCGCTTCCGGACGGGAGACCTGGAACTCATATCCCTCCCTCCGCATGGTCTCGATCAGGATCGCCAAGTGCAGTTCTCCCCGGCCCGACACCAGGAAGCTGTCCATGGTGCCCGTCTCCGCCACGCGCAACGCGACGTCATGACGCAGTTGATCGAACAGCCTCTCGCGCAGCTTGCGGGACGTGCTCCAGCGGCCTTCCCGGCCGCCGAACGGAGAGGTATTGACTCCGAATGTCATGCGCACTGTGGGCTCTTCCACCTTGATCGGGGGCAACGCGACCGGGGACTCCGGGTCGGCGATCGTCTCACCGATGGCGATACCCTCCAACCCGGCGATGGCTACGATTTCTCCGGCTTCTGCTGTCACAACCTCGACCCTCTCAAGCCCCCGATGTACGTAGAGGTAGCGCACGCGCTCGGGCGCGATCTGCCCGTCCAGCTTCATGCGCGCGACGCTCTGTCCAGCGGTCATGCGGCCAGCGAGAATGCGACCCAGCGCGGTCGTGCCCCGGTAGTCATCGTAGCCCAGGTTGGTCACCAGCATCTGCAGTGGCGCTTCCGGATCGGCATATGGCGCGGGGATGTTGCGAAGTATCGCGTGGAAGAGCGGCTGCAGATCCGGCGCCAGGCGATGCGGGCCCGTTCCCGCCTGCCCGGTCAGCGCGTTTGTGTAGATGATGGGAAAGTCGGCCTGGCGATCGTTTGCCCCCAACTCAATGAACAGGTCGAACGTTGCGTTCACTGCCCGATCGGGGTTGGCGTCGCGCCGGTCCATCTTGTTGATCACCACGACGGCGCGATGGCCCATCTCGAGGGCCTTCTTCAGCACGAAACGTGTCTGCGGCATGGGGCCTTCCACGGCGTCGACCAGGAGTAGAACCCCATCCACCATGTTCATCACACGCTCGACCTCACCGCCGAAATCGGCGTGCCCGGGTGTGTCGACGATGTTGACTTTCACCGGGGCCTTGGTTTCTCGATCGTGGATAGTAATGGCGGTATTCTTGGCCAGAATCGTGATGCCGCGCTCGCGCTCCAAATCGTTGGAATCCATGACCCGCTCGATTACGTACTGATTCTCGCGGAAGACGCGGGCCTGCCTGAGCATTCCATCAACCAGCGTGGTCTTGCCATGATCGACATGCGCGATTATGGCCACATTGCGCAGGTCTTTTCGTTCGGACAACATGGTGAGTTCCTCGTCACGCCGAGTCACCTCGGCCGGGACACGGTCGAGGGTGGTCGGTCCACAGGGGTAGGGTGCTACCGGATCCTTGGTCTTCGCGCGAAATGGGACAGCCGGGCGGTGATTCTGTCGGGATCATCGCTGGCAGATCGTCGGGGTTGTTCCGCGACGGCAGTCTCAACCACCGATTCACCAGGGGATTCAGCGACTGGTCTCAGATTCCCAATGTCCGCCGACCTCGTCACCGGCGGGTCGTTCACCGATCCCTTCCGGGATCAGCCCCCGATTCGGTCTGCGGGCGGGTCGTTCCCCTGGCGTGCACGAGACGGGGAGACATGGGCTGATTGAAACGCTGCTCGCGGCCTAGCAAGATACAGCCTCCAGGCCTTCGATGAAAGCGTGGCGACCCGGCATGCCCGTTTCACGCGAACGCGAGGGATCGCGTCCTCTCGAGGGGAAGGCCGGATGGGAGCCGCTTGACCGTTCCGGAGCGGCTCTGTTGGTTGGAACTCACACTGTCCGGAATCGAAACCGCACGGTGAGGCAGTGATGGACACGCGCGGGCCACGTGCGCCGGATCTGCTCTGGCGCACCAGCTCCATCGACTCGTGCGTTGTCGGGGACTGCCAATTCTCGAAGGAGGAACGATGCGCCACGCCTTCTGGACACCCCGCGATGGAATCCGCACGCTCGTCCTCTTCGTGGCATGCGGCGCGTTGGCGATCGCCGCCGCTGCCTTGGGCATCAGCGACAGTCCGCCGGGGATCCTGTGCGCCTTCCTGGCGGCTGCTGCGTTCGTGCTCGCGTTCGTCCACCCCTGGAGAGCTCCGCGGCAGTTCCTGCGTCTGGCCGGCATGTCGGTCGCAGGTCTCGTG
>JALOPK010000173.1 GCA_025453925.1 Candidatus Eiseniibacteriota bacterium
CGCGGCCAACCATGCCTGCTGCCCTGGGGGAATGCCCGTCACGGTCACGCGGACCGCCCCGTTCTGCCCTGCCTGATACGGGAGGGCATAGGGGCCGCCCGGCGGGCCCGAGCCGAGGAGCATCACCCCGTCCTCATCGTCCGGCCAATCGGCTAACAGGTCGTCGCCGTCGGCGCTGCCGCCGGGTGCTCCATCGGGCTCGGCGTCCCAAGCGATGCCCAGGCGGAGCTGGCCCAGAATGTGGCGGGGGCCATTGGAGGATTCGAGGGTGCCATAAGTGTCGGGGGCATCACCGTAGTCGGTGAACCCGCACACGGTGATGGCGGCATCCTCATTGCCCCCGCCGAACGTCGGCTGGAAGCTGCCCGCCGTCGTGGGGTAGTCGGACGGAATCGAGGAGTTCGGGTAGTCCACGGAGGTGCTGCCGCACGCGATGGCGACGTCCTCACGGGACGTGACGGTGATCCCGAACCAGTGTTCCTCGCCCCCGCCTCCGAGATAGGTGCCGTAGAGCAAATCGGCCGCGCCCTGACCCGCGAACATCATCTTCACTAGCACGGCATCGTCCTGGCCGTTGAAGGTCCGGTCATAGGCGCCGGGTGTCGTCGGAAAGTCGGTCGACTGGGTGATTGTGTGAAGGTAGACGCCGCAGCCGTTCTCACTCACCCGGATGCCGGTGCCGCTGTGGGCGAGGTAGACTCCGTCGCCCTCGCCGGTCTCATCACCGGACCCACCGAGGTAGGTGCTGTAGAGGAGATCGGCCGCGCCACCACCCGCGGGGGTGATCTCGGCTGCGAAGGCATCGTAGGTTCCTCCGCCGAAGATCGACTGGCACGCCCCGGACGTGATCGGGAAGCCCGTAGACGAAGCGGTGAGCCCACCCAGGTAGACGTTGCCAGAGGCGTCGAGATCGAGGCTCAGGCCGCCGTCATTGGCAGCACCGCCCAGGTAAGTGGCGTAGACAAGATCGGTCGCGCCGCCGCCCAGCGGCGCGATGATGGCGACGAATGCGTCGCTGGCCCCGGCCAACGAAGTCTGACAGGCTCCTCCAGTCGTCGGGAAGCCGGAGGATGTCGTGCTCCCGGTGATGTGGGCTGCTCCCGACGCGTCCACAGTGATCCCCCGGGCGCCGTCATCGCTGGCGCCGCCGATGAACGAGCCGTACACCAGGTCGGAGGATCCAGCGCCGGCTGGGTTGATCACCGCGAGAAACGCATCACCGACGAACTGGGCGCCGACGCCGTTGTAGGTCCGGTCATACGCACCGGCGGTGGTCGGGAAGGTCGGTGAGCTGGTAAACCCCGCGATGTAGGCCAGGCCGTTCCTCGTCTCGATTCCCCAGGCCCACTCCTCGGCGGCGCCGCCCAAGAAAGTGCAATACAGGAGCGAGGCCCCGTCGGCAGAGAGCAGGGCAGCGTACGCGTCGCCGACCTGGACGCCGCCATTGTAGGTCTGATCAAAGGCACCTGCCGTCGTAGGGAAATCGGATGACATTGTGCGGCCGCCGATCCAGACCGTGCCATTGGCGGCAACGGAAACCGATGATCCTTCCTCCCCGTTGCTGCCGGTCCCTCCAAGATAGGTGCACCAGATCAGTGAACTACCGTCGGCGGAGGTCTTCGCCACAAACGCGTCCCGGGGAGCGCCGCCGAACGCGGTCTGGTAGGCGCCCGGTGTGACGGGGAAATCGGTGTTCGAGAACGTGTGGCCGGTGACGTAGATGTCGCCACTGGCATCGGAAGTCACGTCCTCTGCATGATCGGACAGGCTCCCTCCAAGGAAGGTGCTCCAAGCGAGAAGCGGGTCAATGGTGAGAGTCTGCGTCCTGTCATAGGGGCCGACAGAAAAACCAATGGTGCCTTCAGGCGCCAGATCGTACCTGATGTCCACCCGTCGGCAGGCGCCATCCGCATTCTGGTAGGCGGCCGGCGCAGCATCAACGACCTCACCAAGGGGAGTCTCCATGACGAGCGCGCCCTGCGCGTCGAGGCGGATGCGCTCGCACCCCGCGTAGCGCATGCGGATCGAACGGGGGTCGGCCCCGGGGGCCACCGCGAACTCGAGCTTCAGACCGGCGGCGGCCTGGCGGGTCACCAGATCGATGCCCGCATAGAGGCCTTCGTGCCGTACCGCCGGGTAGACCGGCACGTTCGTCACCCAGCAGTTCCGGTCTGCGGAACGCAAGTAGTTGGCCACGGCCACGACAGCGCCCTCTCCGCGGACGGCCGCAGGGTTGGCCTCCGCGAACTGCAGCGCAACGGCAACACCGCCGCACCGGTCAGCCGACGGCAGGTCAAGGATGATGCTTTCCCGCGTGCAGGCGACGCGCCCTTGCCCCGACCTTCCGGAGAAGAGGATGGGTGAGGCGGCTTGCCCCCGGTTCGCCACGAAACCGTCGCCGCGTGCGGCACCGGCTGGCGCTGTCGCCGCCGCGGGCGGCATGAAGGCATCCCCAGCAAAGGTCTGCCACGCCAGTACCGCCAACGTGAGCATCATCTTGGCTACCATGAGATCTCCCTCCGTCTTGGAGACATCGCACGAGAGAACGGCGGTCGCGGGAAGGGCAATCGCGCCGTTCCAGTGTAAGGATCCCCGACAAGGTATCCACGTTTCACACGCGACGCCACCCGTCTCCTGCCCCCCGTTCCCCTGAGACCCTTCCTGACGCGAGCCGCACGATCGCCACTCGACAACGGGGGCGTTTCCGCCGATCTTCCGGCGTCCTTTCGATTCACCATCGACCGCCCGACACGCCAGAGGTGCCGGTCCTGGACCCTCCCACCAAGGAGATGGGTATGTGCGCCGCGCCCCACGTCACGCCGGTCGCGACATCACGGGATCTCGCACGGTTCATTGAGGTCCCCTACCGCCTGTACCGCAACGACCCGAACTGGATCCCTCCCCTCCGCTCCGACGAGAGGCGTCAGCTCGACGCGAAGAGTAATCCCGCGTATGACCATTCCGAGGCACAGCTGTTCCTTGCCTGGCGCGGCGCCACGCCGGTCGGACGGATCGCGGCGATCATTTCGCGCAGATACATCGAGCGCTGGCATCGGAAGTGCGGGCGTTTCGGTTGGTTCGAATGCGAGAACGATCCTGCCACCGCCGACGCCCTCTATGGGACCGCGGAAGAGTGGCTGCGGGAGCGTGGCATGGAGGAGATCAGCGGGCCCCTTGGGTTCACTGATCTCGATCCCACCGGCTTCCTGGTTGAGGGGTTCGACGAGTTGCCGACCATCGCGGGCAGCTACAACCCGCCCTACTACAACGATTTCGCCGTTGCCCACGGTTACGCGAAAGAAGTGGAGTACGTAGAGTTCCGCACCACGGTTCCCGATGAGCTCCCCGCGAAGGTGGCCAGACTCGCCGAGGTCCTCAAGAAGCGAAGCGGGGTAAGGGTCTTCAGTGAGCGCAACAGGAAGACCTTGGCGGCGACCTGGGGGACGGAGGTGTTCCAGCTCCTCAACCGGGCCTATGTGGATCTGTATGGCACGACGGAACTCTCCAAACGACAGATCGAGTTCTACATCGAAGGCTACTTGGGGCACGTGGAGCCGGAGTTCATCAAGCTCGCCGTGCATGGCGAGCGGCTCGTTGGATTCGTCATCGCCATGCCCAACCTCTCCCGGGCGTTCCAGAAGGCGCGAGGAAGGCTGTTTCCCTTCGGTTTCATCCACCTGCTTCGCGGGATGAAGACCAGCAAGGTGCTCGACTTCTATGTCGCCGGCGTGTCGCCCGAGTATCGGAACCGCGGTATCGACCTGCTGATGGCGTATGAGATGGGGAAGACGGCGTTGGCCCGGGGCATGACCCATGCGGAGAGCAATCGCGAGATGGAGGAGAATGCCAAGATCCAGGCCCAGTGGAAGCTCTACGACCGGCGGCTCCACCGTCGTTCGTGGGTCTACACCAAACGTTTGACGTGAGGCGATTCGCTGACTATTCTAATGTTAGAATAGTCAGCGAGACGGGTCAGCAGGCGTCCTGACTGGCAAATCGCTGGCGCTTTCCCCACCGAATTTCCTCTCGGTCATCTCCGTGCAGGCGAGAATCCCGAGGCATTCCCGGAGTCCGGGCGGCGCTGCACGACTACGAATGGAAGTGCAGTACGCACCGCCTGCAGTGACGGCCCGTGCCGCGTGCGCGGGCACGCCCTCCCCCGGCGGCAGGGCGGCCGATCTACGGCTCCAGAACCTTCTCGTGCTCCCCCACGCGGTTGGAGGGGGCGGACTGGTTGCCTGCGGCGTCCAATGCGATTACCACATAGAAATGGTCGACATCCGGATCGCCGGTCGCGGCAGCGTCTGTCCAGGCGGTGGAAGTCGTCGTGCCGACAAGCGTAGAGGCGGTCGGAAGGAAGTGAGCGACCACACCACGGTGCACCGCATAATGATCTACGGCGACATTGTCCGAAACGGGCTGCCATGTGAGCGCCGCGGATGACCCGGCTCCCGGCGCCAGCGAGAGGTCGCCGATCGCCTGGGGAGGCGTGAGGTCGGCGCCCGCCATCAACCAGGTCAGCGCCTGGTCGAGGAGAGTCTCGGGGTTGTCGGGGTCGGCACCACCCTGAGCTATCGCCTCGAACGGGACGGCCATGAAGACGACGCGATAAGCGCCCTGGCCCGTCGCGGGATACCGTAGCGCGACGCACCGTTCGAAGGGCTGCGTGGTGAGTATGGCCGCCGCCTCCGGGTCGGGCGTCAGCTCATCTGGCGTGGTTGACAATCCCGGCGGATAGTCCAGCGCAGTGCCGAAATCGTCGCTGACCGGGTCATCGGCGATGCCATTGACCCAGTTGCCGTTGATGTTCGTCTCATAGGACTCGACATGGAGGAAGTTGGCGGTGAAAGAGGCACCGCCGTAGGCACTCAGATAGTTCTCGGCGGAGAACAGGAGAGAGCCGCCCGAGGAGAGGTACTGGGCCAAACCCTCTTGGTCATCGGAAGTTGCGGACGAGTTGGGGTTGTCTCCACCGGTCCACACCACGGCGCGGTACAAAGCCAGCGTGTCGGGAGGAACCGTGCCCTGGAGATAGGTCCGCCACAGGCGATACTGGTGATCGAGCTGATCCATGGCATCAAGGAGCCGTTGCTCCGTCGCCTCGTCATCCGTGTCCACGACCAGAACCGGCACCGCGCCGACGACTACCGAAAACGCCAATGTCGCCGCATCTGGTCCGAAGCACGTGACTGTTTGCGTGAAGGGGATGGCGCCCAACGGGCACGACGCCGCGAAGGAGACCCGGAACGCCGAAAGTGGGGACTCGGTCTCACTGGGCGGAATGTTCGGATATGCGGCGAGGGCCGTCTGCACCGTCGCCGCCGCGTTCCCGCAGAACAGTGAGGCTTCCACCATGGTGGCGGTTCCGGATCCGCTGTTCTCAAGGCTGACCCACACATCGACCGTCTCCCCGGGCTCTGCATACCCATTGCCGTTGCCGGCGGAGTCGTCGACCAGCACCTGGGCGACCCGAAGGAGCGGCGCATGGATCGTGAGCGAGAACGAGCGGAGCCAGAGGCTGTCGCCGGAGGATACTTCCAGGGTGAAGGGCACCACCTGCCCATCATCCACCCCCCCGTGGACTTTCAGGCGAAACGGCCCCTCGCCCGCCGCCGAGGCCCCCGGCGGCACCGTGCCGAAGCTCTGGGTATCCACCGCGATGTCCACCCGGCTGTCGCCGGTGAACAGCCTGCCGACCGCATCGGGCGCGGCCATGGAGCCGACGTTCCGCAACGTCACGGTCAGCGCGACGGAATCCCCCTGTTCGATCACACCGTCCACATGCCCTGCGATGTCAAGCCCCTCGACCGACTCCAGCGAAAGAAACCACCCGGTCGCCGATACGATGCTCACGCTCGACTCGTGGGGGATCCTGTTGTGCGCCGTCACTACGATGTCCATGGTGCCCTGGGATGGCGGCTCGTCGAACACGATGTGCGCCGAACCCCCCGTCACGAAGGCGCGGCCTATCACGGCGCCGCTCTGAGAAAGGGCAACCAGCGCGCCCTCGACGTTCACCGCCACATCGAAGGCCGCCGAGCCCATTGGCGTCGTGGGATCATGGGATACGACCATGGCGGTGGGCGACGCGGTGTGGACATCGAGCGTGGGGTCTCCGTGGCAGTGGTACATCTCCATCTGCAAGCGCGTCTGTTCAGGCGTCGGCCCCCACGGGTATCCGTCGGGGTATCCCGCCCCGTCGGTGAGTACGTACTTGTCGTACATGTACCATTTCGCATAGTTCAGCACGGCGCCGGGCCGGCAGGTGGAGGACCAGGGGTTCTGCGAGGAACCGGGGTACCCGGTGTTGAAACCGGGCCACATCGCGTCGATGAGACCCTTGTTCAGCTCATCGTTGTAGCCGCTGTAGCTCGAGCGCGACGAGGAGATGAGGCCGATGGCGCCTCCGGGCGACTTGCGCAGGAGCTGCTCGGAAAACGACTCGAAGGTCCCCTGCGTGTCGTCGGTCTCGGAGTCGAAGTAGCCCGAGAGGCAGTTGATGCTGAACACCATCGGCATCTTCTGCCCGTTGTTGACCTGCGGGAAATCATACACCCAGAAGCTCGGGTGGACCCAGTCCTCCCGACCTCCGTGGTCACGATGGTTCACCAGGAAGCACCCCTCGTTGAAGTTGTCGATCACGTCCTGGGTATCCCCCGGCGGGGTGCCGTTCTCATAGGCCCGATCCACATCGTAGCCGACTGAGTTGAGATAGGTGTAGATCTGATCTGACGTAATGTGGAAGTACAGCCCGTCTTCCTGATATGACGCGAGGAAGGCGTGATTGTTCCACGCCCCGCTCTGGGGCGTTTTCTCGTAGGAGGACAGCTTGGTCAGGATCTGGTTGAGCTGTGACGTATTGTCCACCGAGATGCGGCCGTAATGCATGTCGGCGAAGTAGTCGACACCGTCCACCGTGAAGTACCAGAGGTCCGCGGCGGTCATGTTGAACTGGATGGGGTGCTGGTACCGGTAGTTGGTGGGGAGGTTGTCGGAATCGCCTACCAGCAGGACGAAACTGGGCGGCGTCTCCCACTGCTCGTAGGCGTTCTCGATGTACTGGCCGATTCCCG
>JALOPK010000174.1 GCA_025453925.1 Candidatus Eiseniibacteriota bacterium
CGGGGTAGATATCCGCTCGATGGCGGGGTCATTGGCGAGATTGAGGAACAGCACTGCCCGCTCGATGGCTCCCGTGCGACGGAAATCCGAGAGGAAGTAGTCGGCCTCCTCAAAGGTGATGCCCATGGCAGCGAACACGACGGCGAAGCTCTCCGTTTTCCCGATTACCTTGGCCTGCCTGGCGATCTGGGCCGCAATCTGGGGGTGGGGGAGACCCGAACCCGAGAAGATCGGCAGCTTCTGACCGCGGACGAGTGTGTTGAGCCCGTCGATGCAAGAAAAGCCGGTCTGGATGAACTCCGAAGGGTAGTCGCGGGCGTAGGGGTTGATGGGGCTCCCGTTGATGTCGAGGCGGGCATCGGGTATGAGCTCCGGACCGCCGTCCACCGGGCGTCCCTGGCCGTCAAAGGCCCGGCCGAGGATGTCGGGGGACACGCCGATCTCGATCCCCCGGCCGAGGAAACGCACACGGCTGTTGGGGATATCGACACCCCAGGCGCCCTCGAAGAGCTGGATCAGCGCGCGGTCGCGATCGACCTCCAGCACCTTTCCTCTGCGGATGTCCCCGCCGGGAAGCTTGATCTCTACCAGCTCTTCGTATTTCACCCCCTGTACCTGTTCCACCAGCATGAGAGGGCCTACGATTTCGGAAGTGGTGAGGTACTCTTTGATCATCTCGTCTCCCCCCTGGTAGAGAGGATGTCTGACTTGGCCATGGCCAGGAACCCATCAACCTCAAGGTCGATCTCGGACTTGATGTCGGCGATGCCGTCCAGCTCGCGTTCGGGCATGAACTTGGCCCGGGCGATCCGCTCCCTGACCTTCAGCGCGAACAGTCTGCCCGGGTCGGATTTCTTCGCGAGTGCTTCCTTCATGCGTTCATGCAGGTGCATGATCAGGGAGAGCAGCACCTTCTGCTTGTTCAGGGAGGTGTAGGTATCCTCCTCATGGAACGCGTTCTGGTGCAGGAAGTCCTCCCGAATGGAACGGGCCGTCTCCAGGATGAGACGGTCCCCCGCGGACAGAGACTCGACACCCACGAGCCGGGCGATCTCCTCGAGTTCCGCCTCCTTCTGCAGGAGCGCCATGGCGGCTTCCCGCATTGCCACCCACTCATCGCCCAGGGTTTCACGCAGGTAGGGGTCGAGGTTGCGGGTGTACAGCGAGTAACTGGTAAGCCAGTTGATGGCCGGGAAGTGCCGCTTGTATGCCAGCTTGTCCTCCAGGCTCCAGAAGACCTTCACCACTCTGAGCGTGGCTTGTACGACTGGATCGGACAAGTCGCCGCCCGGCGGTGATACCGCACCGACGACGGAGAGCGCCCCCTCGCGGCCGTCCGATCCGGCGCATGTCACCCTGCCCGCCCGCTCGTAGAACTCGGCGATCCGGGTACCCAGATAGGCCGGGTATCCCTCTTCTCCCGGCATCTCCTCGAGTCTCCCGGACATCTCCCGCATGGCCTCCGCCCACCGCGAGGTGGAATCGGCCATCACGGCCACCGAGTATCCCATGTCCCGGAAGTACTCGGCGATGGTGATGCCCGTGTACACCGAGGCTTCGCGCGCGGCGACGGGCATGTTCGACGTGTTTGCGATGAGAACGGTGCGACGGATCAGCGGCCTGCCGCTCTTGGGATCGATCAGCTCGGGGAACTCCATGAGCACGTCTGTCATCTCATTGCCCCGCTCCCCGCAGCCAACGTAGACGATGATATCCGCATCCGCCCACTTGGCAAGCTGGTGCTGGATCACGGTCTTCCCCGAGCCAAACGGGCCGGGCACGCACCCGGTACCGCCCTTTCCCAAAGGAAAGAACGTATCGATCACCCGTTGACCGGTCACCAGCGGTGCGCTGGGCGGGATCTTGCGAACGTAGGGTCTGCTCCGCCGGACCGGCCAGCGGTGCATGAGGGTCAAGGGGACTTCGCGGCCTTCGGCGGTCTTGACCACACCGATGGTGTCCTCCACGGTGAAATCGCCTGCTTCCACTGAGACCAGAATGCCCGAGACTTCCGGGGGAACCATGACCCTGTGGAGCACCAGTTCGGTCTCCTGCACGGTGCCGAGGATGTCGCCGGGGAGCACCGCGGCTCCGGGCGCGGCGACGGGCGTGAAGCCCCAATGCCTGTCCCGACGGAGCGCGGGGGAGGATACTCCTCGATGAATCAGGTCTCCGGTGGCGGCCCGAATGGCGTCCAGCGGTCGCTGGATCCCGTCGTAGATGGACTCCACCAGACCAGGACCCAGTTCAACCGACAGCGGCGCTCCCGTGCTGAAAACAGGCTCGCCCGGCCCCAGGCCGCCGGTTTCTTCGTAGACCTGGACAGAGGCCTTCTCACCCCGAAGCTCAATGATCTCTCCGATGAGACGATGCTCACTCACCAGCACGACATCGTACATCTTCGCATCCGTCAGGCCGCGGGCCACGACCAGTGGCCCCGAAACCTTCTCAATCACGCCTTGTTTCATCTATTCACCCATACCCGTGCCCGCGCCTTCATGCGCTGGGCCTTCGCGCGAGAGAATGTCAGCTCCGACCGCTTTCTCCACGAGAGTCTTCAGTCTGCGGAGTCCGAGACCGGTCGAGCCCGTCATGGATGGAACGACCAAAATGGCGGGCGTTGGTTCGAAACGAAGGGCCTTCAACTCCTGCTCCAGTAGCAGGGCGATCTCCTCGGTCACGCACACGATGGCGAAGCCCTCCTGCAGGCACCCACGAAGGGCCTGCAGGGCGGATTCGCGGTTCGTTGCCGGATACGTTGAGACTCCCAGCGGCGTGAACCCCTTGACGGTGTCTGTGCTTCCGAGGAATGCAATGCCGTCAGCCATACAACATCGGCAATCTAGCCGCGATGAGATCGGAGGGGATCCCGTTGATCTTGGCGACCATGACCAGACGGACCATGCTGACCTCGTGTTCGCGGGCGAGAACGAATGCGATGATCGGGGCCGGGCTGAAGAACACGAACTGCGTCTCCCGGAGCTTCGCAACGAGGAGGTTCTCCAGTTCCCGGTCGAGCACCGCGAACGACTTTCTGTCCTGCAGGTACGACAACCCCTCCTGCATGGCCTTTGCGTACAGCGTGTTCGCGCAGGCCTCGACCACCGCGGAGGACCCCTTGCCGACTGCGGCGCGCAGTCTATCGAGGTTCAGCCTGCCGCCCGGGATGAACGCCGTCTCGAAGAGTGCCGACTCGGCGTTCATCCTGCTCACCCGCGCCAGAGTCCGGATGTTGGTCGTGTCGGCGAGAAGAGCCGCGTAATCAGGCATGACCGGAGTGTTCAGCCTTGTCAGCGCAGCGACTCTGGCGCCGACCGCCGCGCCGTCGAGCACGACCTCAAGAAGCCGGGGATCCTCCACCATTTCATAGGCGCGGGCAACGCGCCTGGCGATCTCGGCCATATCGGGTGGAATCGTCGCATAGTCACCAGACTCCGCCGCCGCGCGAATGGTCGCGGGGTCGACCACTCCGAGCCGCACCAGACCCTTCGGCTCGACCCCGGCCAGGGACGCCTTCATGACTGCCTTGAGGTTGTGAAAATCGTGGACTCGGAGCATCCCCTGCTCCAGATCGTCGTCCAGAATCAGGCGCCTCAGCAGGCGGTACGCCTCCTCCAGCATGCGTTGCAGGATCTGTTCGAAGTCCGCCACCCGCTGGCCCGGTGCCATATGGGTCGCGTAGGTGGTTTCGCTCAGTTCCTCCAAGGCCTCGGCCGCGTCAGTCGCCCGCGCCATGGCATCGAGTGTCTTGCGACTCAACAGGCTTCCCTCCAGAGCCCGGATCAGCGATGCGCCGTATGCATGGCGCATGTCGTCAGGAGGGATCCAGAAGAGGGATCTCACCGAGTATCTCCGAACAGCGCCGCGGTGGCCGCGGACCGAAGATCCTGCTCACGGAACCGTTTGATGGCCGCGAGCGAAGCATTGTACTCGATCTTCCCCTGGCGCAGGACGAAGCCGCCTTCGATCTCCCGGGTCTCGGGCGAGAGCCTGAGGGTCAGTCCCCGGCCCGCGTTGTCCAGCTCTCGCTGGAACTCGGGCAGCATTCGCCGCAGGAACGCATGATCGCGGGGCGCCACGATGAGGTCGGCCTCGCCCCGGATGGGAGCAGTCAGAAGCACGCGCCGGAGGAAATGGGCGTAGCGCTCCTCGCCCGCCGAGGGTATGCCCGCCAGGGCGCGATCCACCGCCTGGGTGATGAGGTCCCGTTTCACCACCAGTTCGTGTTTCCGCGCCTCCAACTGCGCCGTGGCGACGATCCGGGCGTGGTGCCCCCGGGACTCCTCCTCAGCCTTCTGCCGTGCCTGGTCGGTCTCGCGGGCAAGGCGACGGGACGCCTCCGCCTTCAGGTGCTCCGCGCGCTCCGTGGCAGCCCGTAACAGCGTGTCCGCTTCCTGCCGGGCCTTGACGACGATGCGGGTGGTGATGTCTTCCAGTGCCATTTAGGCTATCCCAGCTTCACTCCACTCGTCATCAAGAAGCTGGCGAGGAACCCAAGCACGGCATAGGTCTCGACGAACACTCCGAGGATGAGGGCCTTCCCGGCTTCTTCGGGGCGCTTGGCCGTCATCTGCACGCCCGCGGCGCACACCTTGCCCTGGTGGATGGCGCTCAGGAAGCCAGCCAGCGCCACGGGCAGGCAGGAGAACAGGATGTACAAGCCCTGGATCGTCGTGACCGGCGGTGTGGTTCCTCCGATGATCTGGAGCTTCAGCAGCACCAGAAACCCGATCACGAAGCCGTAGATGCCCTGAGTCCCGGGGAGCGCGGTGAGCAGGATTACCTTGCCGAACTTCTGGGGATCCTCGCCAATCACGGCGGTGCTCGCCTGGCCCGCGAGACCGACGCCGATCACCGACCCGAACCCCGCCACCATCACCGAGATCGCGGCGCCTAGAAGCGAGAGAGACAAACCGTCCATCGGGGACTCCTTTCCCTGGTATCTTCCGACCGGCGGCCGTCAGGCTCCGGCCGTCGTGTTGCCTTCCTTCGGCTCCACGGCTGTGACATACTTGAGCCGTCGCTCGAAGGGCTCGAAACGACGCCCGCCACCCTCGAAGAACTTGGTGAAGAACTCAACGAACTGCAGCCGTGCGCTGTGAACAAAGGCGCCCAGCGCGTTGATGGCGATGTTGACCGGATGGCCGATCAGCAGAATGAGGGCCATGGCGAACCATCCGATCACCGGGATACCCGCCGCCACTCCCGCCAGGATGTTGATGACGGTCGCCATCACGCCGGTCGCAAGCCCCAGCGCGAAGAGCCTTGAGTAGGAAAGCACATCGCCGAAGAACCCAGTAATCCCATAGAGAGCAAAGAAACCCGAACCCAACCGGGCAGCGAGATTCGTGGCCCCGAAGCCGGCGGATACGAAAATAGAGAGCGCCGCCGCCAACCAAGGGTAGAGCAAGGGTATTCCGGCGACGACCGGCCGGGCGAAGAGCAGACCAGTCAGCGGTAGCAGTACCAACCAGCCCCCGTTGTGGAACAGCGCCCGGCGCCGGTCTCCCGCGCGCCACGCCACAACGGCTCCGACAAGCACGCCGCCCCATACCTGGAGAAAGCCAAGTCCCAGGACCAACGCGAGGAAAGTCAGGGGCTGCTTGAGCGGGTCCATCTGCATGAGCGTGTCGTGAACTCCGGTCAGGAACCGCAGCGACGAAGGCGTCTTCGAGAAATCGATGGCGAAGAAACTGCCCATGAGCACGCCGGCGACGAACGTGGAGATTCCGCAGTAGAAGAGCAGGTTCATCAGCTGCTTGCCACCCTCGCTCAGCTTCATGAACCTGCGGGCCAGCTTGGCGAAGATCGCCAATACTATACCGTATCCACCCTCGCCGACCGCGATGCCGAAGCTGACGACGAAGAAGGGCGCGAGCAGGGGGGTGGGATCGATCTCACGGTACTTGGGCATCCCATAGAGCCCGGTGACGGCCTGGCATGGGGCCACTAGGGAGCCATTGTGGAGCACGACGGGCGGCTCCTCGCCCGGAAGCGGATCCCGGACGATCACCGTCGCCGTGCCGCTCTTCTCCACAAGGGATGTGAGCCGAGGGACATCAATCGTCTTCACCCATCCTCCGACGATCACCGATTCGTCCGTGGCCACGGCGGCGCGCAGGCCTTCCAGCCTTTGGCGCTTGACGGCAGTGGCATCGTAGGCGGTCATGAGCATGGGCCGTTGCGCGGCTAGCGCGGCGATCTGCACCTGAAGGTCCAGGCGTGAGCGCTCGAGACTCTCGATCTGTGCTTCCAGGCGCTGAAGAATCTCAGGCACGGTCCCGCTGCCAGTGGGGAACAACATGGGCTGGAATCCCGCCTCCCGCAGCAGGCGCTCCGCATCCGGAGGTTCATTGGCAAGGTCCGCCAGAACCACATGGGCCTTTCCCCCGGCGGTGCCGACCTCCTCAAGGATCCAGGCCGGACCTTGCTCCGCCAGCGCGGCTCGCACCAGTGCCACGGATCGCAACGGGAGGGTGCCGCACAGTACGGTCGTGGTGGGTGTGGACGCCAACCACTCGACCGGGACGGATAGGTCGCGCCACGGCATCACATGGTGGATCGCGCTGCCCAGTCTGGTCCGGCTTACCTCGATCTCCGCCAACTCACCCTGGATTCGACGGGTCTCAGACAGAATGCGGTCGGTCATGTCCCGGCCGGTGGCGAGGTCGCCCGCCCCGGGAGGGGACGGCGTGCCTCCGGAAGGCGAGAATCTGCCGAGGTAGTCGATGGCTGTCTCCAGATCACCCAGGCGGCGGTCAAGTTCCCGTGTATCCACGTCTATCGGCGCGGCCAGCTGGGCGCGTTCGCTTTCGCCTATACCCTCAAGGTGGACAATCGATGCCCCGTGCAGCGCCGCAACGACCCGGTCGCTCGCCGAGGCGTGGGCAACGATGTACGCACGCTGGAGAGGTTGGACCGCCATCAGTCCATCAGCCTCCTGATGACCTCGGCAACCGCGGCGTCCATCCGG
>JALOPK010000175.1 GCA_025453925.1 Candidatus Eiseniibacteriota bacterium
CATCGACCGACAGGCTGATAACAACCCGCGTGCGTGCGCTCGCCGCGATCTCTTTGACCATGGGGACGATGGTGCCGGTGTCCTGGCCATTGGTGGGGATTGCAAGTACGGACGCGGCAAACAGCCCGCAAATCTCGGGAAGATCAGCCCGAAGGAACGGTTCGCCCCCACCGATGTCGAGCCACATGAGGCGCGGCAGATCCCCCGCGAGCATCCGATAAAAGGCCAAGTCAGGTTCATCCGAGCCGGGCGGTAGGAAACATGTCCGGCAGGCCAAATTGCAGCGGCGGGTCACATAGAGCACCATCGAGCTCGGAGCTCCCGTGAGGCGATGCCGGACGAAAAAGCCGGGAAGAGTCATCGGGCTCATGGCGTGTGTCCGTCGTGTTCTCTACGCACAGTCGAGGCGAACAGGCCCTTACGCGATTGACGCAAGTGGAACGAGGCGGTAACTTGAAGACTTGTGCCTGCTGTCGCAACTGAGGGAGTTGTCCGCATGCCGGAAATGCCAGAGCTGGAGATACTGAGAGAGGGCCTGAGCCTACGGGTCCTCGACCGGCCGATCGCCCGTGTAGTTGTCCACCAGGCTGCCTCCATCAAGACGTTCTATCCTCCCATCGAGTCGCTGCTTGGGCAGCGCTTCACCGAAGTGTCCCGCCGGGGCAAATTCGTTATTCTTACCATGGAGTCCGGTGACAATCTGGTGATTCACCTCATGCGCAGCGGCTGGCTGACTGTTCGTATCCCCGGCCAGGAGCCCAACCGGTGCGATGCTCTGAACATCCTTTTCCGTGACGGGTCTGCGCTGGTAGTACTCGAGCGAGGTTCCAAGCGCAAGGCCTGTGTCTACCTGGTGAGAGAACTCGCGGCCGTGCCCTTTCTTAACGGCGTCGGCGTCGAACCATTCGATGACGGGTTCACCGCCGAGCGGCTGTTCGAGTACCTCCAGACGGAGCGCATGCAGCTCAAGAGTTTCCTCATCGACCAACGTTTCGTGGCCGGCCTCGGCAATGCCTATGCCGACGAGATCCTTTTCGATTGCGGGCTCTCCCCTTTCAAGATCACGACGACCCTCACCTTCGAAGAGACACAGAGACTCCAGGTATCGGTGCGGCGAATTCTCGACCGGGGGATCGCCAGGCTCCGGAGCGTGGTGGGCGAAGGGATCCTGGAATGCGAGGATCACGGCTTCATGACCCTGCACGGGCGGCCCGGCGAAGCATGCCCGCGTTGCGGCGCTCCCATCGCGGAGATCCGCTACAGTGACCGCAGCACTCACTACTGCCCCGAGTGCCAGTCAGGCGGCAAGGTCTACGCAGACCGGCGCGCCGGCACCTGCCGATAGCGCCATCGGGCATACCTCCTGCTGGCGCACGTGCGGCCTGCACCTGCCCGACGACGCCAGTCCGCCGCGGCCGAACAGGTCCCGATCCTGCGACCGTGCCGGGTCAGGCGTGGCCCATGGAATGACTACCTGTTTCCCCACGCGGCAACGTGTATCCTCAGCAGCGTATCCGTTCGAGCCACCACCCAGGAGTTGCCAGGAACAGTCAGGTCCGGACGGAGCGCTTCGGCCCCCCAGGAACCCAGAGTGACTTTGTATTCGAGGTAGGTGTTGCGGGGGATGCGGATTATCGCGGCATGGGTCCCATCGGCCTGCGCCGCGAGCGGCACGGCAGCGGGATTCCAGTCACCGAGGGCGGCATGGTTGCCGGTGACGTACACCGTGGCGCCGGACGGCAGGGCTGTCGGGAGCACCTGAAAGGTCACTGAGCACGACCCGCTCTCGGACTCGATCAGAACCGGGGTGTCTTTCCACCGTTCGACGGTGATGCCGACCACCGTGTCGCCTGTCACGGTGAGCGTATTATTGAGCGGAATGGTGTCGTCAAACAGCAAGGCCTCCGTGGTCCATGTGCCTCTCGTGAACTTGTATGCCAGGCGGGTTCCGCGTCCGAAGGAGAACGTTCTGGTCCATGCGCCGTCGGACGCGGGTGCGAGTGCAATCGCGCCGGGATCCCACGCGCCCAGAGACGGGTGATCTCCGGTGACGAAGACAGGCAGATCGGGTTTCTGGGCGGCATCGTTGACCCGAAACGTCACGCGATCGTTGGGGACCAAGGCCTTCGCACACACGCCCGAGAGCAGGGGAATCATCCAGGCGTATAGGAGCGCACGGAACATCTGAGTCCTCCAGGTTGAATCCCCCGCACATGCTGACTTCGTAGGACACGGCGGTCGGCAGGGGTTTCACCGGCCAAGCGAGGAGTAGGTGCTCCGGGAACGTGCCGTCAAGCAAGTACGATCCGCGAGGACAGACTCGATGCCCGGCCCGGACGACGATAGGCATGCCATGCCTCAGGCCCCGCCGGGCCTGTGTGCGGGGATGCCCCGCAGCGTGTCGGCGTGTCGGTTCCCAAGGGTCTGCGGCGCCCCGTCGTGACCTGGAGCGAGGCGGAGGGCGGTAGCCGACTGTCTCCGTGGCCTCTCCATGTTGATTCCCGCGGTTCCACCCGGCCCGCTCGCCCACTTCTCCTGGGCCTGGATGACATCCATGCGGGTGGGTGGGCCTCCCCTCTCCCCAGCACGCCAGGGCCATGCCGCCGCGTCTCCCGTGGGATGGCGAGCCGGCCGTCATGCTCCATGCGATGCAGGTCGCTGTCCCCGTCATACGATGAGCTGACAGAGCGGAGGGCATTCGGTACCTTGGCGGCTCTCTTCAGGAGAGACGTACGCAGTTCCCCCGAACCAATGGTGATCAATGTTGATCAGTCACACCATCGCGATGCTCCTCATGCTGACTGTTCCCCACCGAGGAGAGGATGAGATAGATCTCGCCCGTGTGCCCGAAGTCTATAGGGAGCGAGTCGCCGAGAGTTGGCGACTTGCGGGAAAACAACGCGGGGAGCTTGAGGAATTCCTCGCCGGTGTGGAGGATTCACTCATGGAAGAAGCAAGCTTTCTGGTAGCCAACCTGCCCTATCGCGACCTCGGGGTTGCCCAGGCGGCGATGCTTCGTGAGAACCTGATCTGGGCCGTGAAGGCGCGTGAAAGCATGCCGTGGGGTCATGCCGTCCCCGATGAGCTGTTCCTGCATTACGTGCTTCCGCACCGCGTCAGCCAGGAGCGCTGGCAGTCATGGCGGCCGTTCTTCTACGAGCGGCTGGCCGGCGTTCTCAGCGAGTGCGGCGGCATGACCGAGGCCGCCTTGGCAGTGAACCGGTGGCTTGACGATCAGATTGACTTTGTCTCCACGGAACGGAGGGATCAGGGCCCCGTGACCACCGTGCGCCGGGGCATTGGGCGCTGCGAGGAGATGACCATCGCGTTCATCGCTGCCTCACGTGCCGTGGGCATCCCGGCGCGGCAGTGCTGGACGCCTTGGTGGAGCCTGGCCGACAACAACCATGCATGGGCGGAGGTCTGGGCCGACGGAGCCTGGCACTACGTGGGTGCCGGCGAGGCAAGCGAGCAGCTCGACAGGGCGTGGTTCAGCGAGCCTGCCCGTCACGCCGCAGCGGTCTATTCGCTCTGCTTTGGCCGCTGGGCCGGCCGGGACGTGTACAAGGCAGGCGAGCGGTTCTCCATCATCAATTCAACGGCAGTGTATGCCGTTTCCTGCACCCTCCTTGTACGTCCCCTCGGCGAACCCGGCGCGGTGACCGCCGCGGTGTCGGTGTTCAATTACGGCGTGTTCCGGCCGATCGCAGAACAGGAGATCGCCCCGGGTGGCGACGTTCGATTCGTCGTAGGGGCCGGCACCTATCTGGTCATGGCCGGAGATGACTCCCGGGGGTTCTGGCGGCTGGCCGAGGTGCGGCCCGACAGCGTCACGACCGTCACGGAATTCCTCGCCCCGCCGGCGGTTCCCGCGGGATTCCTGTGGCTGCGAGGTGGAAGATGATCACGCTTCTCACTGTCCTCATGGCCGCCACCTCCGTCTCCGACAGCCTCCTGGCTCGCGCCTCGTTCAATAGACCCGCCTGGGAATCTGCCGTGGGGCGATTGGAGGGCATCGAGAGGGAGCGCTGTGCATGGCTGCTGGCCGAACTGGGCGAGCTCGATCTCATGGAGACGGATGAGGCGACCATCATCGCACATGTCAAAGCGTGCAGCAGATCCCTGGCATTGCGGCGAGGCTACGCCGTCGCGGAGGACACCATTCGCGCGTTCGTGCTGCATCCGCTCACCGGATACTACGACATGCTGACCGAGTGGCGCTCCGAACTCCTGGGGCTCTTCGACGATCAGTGCACCGGCAGTGTGCCACGGGACACCGAGATCGTGCTTTCGTATCTCCGCGAGTCCGTCCGCGTGGAAAGCCGGTCTGATGCCTTCGCACCGCCATCACCCCCGGTGGGAACGCTTCGTCGCGGGTGGGGGAGCGACCACGAATGGGCGTCGCTTGCCGTCGCCGGTCTGCGGAGTGTGGGTATCCCGGCCCGTCTGGCCTGCGAGGGGAACGGGGTGGAGGTGTGGGACGGGCGGTGGAGTCGGGTTCACTCGCCGGATGATGCATTGGCCGCGAACACGACGGCCGACGCGGACCTTGCCGGTCTCCGGCTGGAGCTGACCTCCGGCGGTCAGCCTTGGAGGGCCGCCGAACACGTCGGTCTCTCTCGCTGGAGGAAGGGGGCGTGGCGTCCGGCGGAGCCTCCCGAGACATGCCTGGAGATCGCCATGACCGACACGACCTTTCTGGTGTCCGCTCCGCCGGGGCGGTATCTTTTCAGCGCGGGAATTCGCAACGCAAGGGGGGAGCCTCGGGTGTGGTGTACCGAGGCGTCGCTCTCTACGGATACGACTCTGGTGCTCACCCAGGATCTCTCGATTCCCTTCGGAGACCTGCATCGCGCCGACCTCGTGCAGCCACCCGAGCCCTTGATCCGGGGAGTGTTGCTGCGCGACACTTCCGGTGCCGTTCGAGCAGTGGATGCCATCGCCGATTCAGGCCGCTCGATCTTGATCTGCGCCGTCGAGTTCGGCAGTGAGCGTTCGGAACGGATTCTCGCCGCGCTTAACGAGCTCAGGCCGGACCTGGAGGCTGCGGGTCCTATGCTCATCACCGTGCACTCCGGATCCGAGCCCATCGAAGGAGCGTGGGCCGACCATGAAGGATCCCTGTGGCGCGCGCTCGGAATCGGGAGTGCGGATGCGATGCCCGTGGTCACGTTGCTCTCGCCCGTGGAAGGAGTGATGCTGCACCAACGTGGCGCGAGCCCCACGGCCATCGACCTGGTCATCCAATGCGTGG
Organism: Candidatus Eiseniibacteriota bacterium; assembly: GCA_025453925.1. Lineage (GTDB taxonomy): Bacteria > JAFGKV01 > JAFGKV01 > JAFGKV01 > JAFGKV01 > JAFGKV01. The sequence continues at coordinate 5,255 of JALOPK010000175.1, forward strand.
CACGACCCCGGACGTCGGCGGAGTAGACTCGGATACCGGCGGTTCCGGTGGGCGATGTTTCGGGGATGAACACATGCCGCCGCCCTTGGCCGGTTGACGGAAGACCCCTTCTCCGGTAACATGAATGGTTTCCACCAAGACCACACTCATCCATTGGAATGTGGGGACTCCCCGGTGCGTGCAACCTTCGCAATGCTCTGGCACTACTGGAAACGCTTCGGCCACACGTTCGGCCGTGCGCAGACACAACTTGTCCTCGCCCTATCGTACTTCCTCGTGTTCGGTCCGGGGCGGCTTGTCATCGTCCTGCGACGGCTGGATCCCCTGGCGAAGCGATTCCCGGATCCGGGGTCGACGTTCTACGCCGGCAAGGACGAATCCCCCACGGACATGGCGGCATATCTCAAGCAGTTCTAGCCTCGACGTGGAGATCGCATGAACATCCTAGGTATCAGCTGCTTCTACCATGATTCCGCGGCCTGCCTCATCCAGGACGGCCTGCTGGTCGCCGCCGCCCACGAGGAGCGTTTCACGCGGATTCGGCACGACCACGATTTCCCAAAACAGGCTATCGCCTACTGCCTGAAGCAGGGCGGCATCACCTCGCGGGATCTTGACTACGTGGCCTTCTACGACAAGCCGTTCGTGAAATTCGAGCGAATCCTGATGACCTATCTGGCGACCTTCCCAAGGAGTTTCTCCTCGTTCACCAAGGCCGTTCCACTCTGGTTACGGAAGAAGCTCTGGATGCGCCAGCTCATCCACAAGGAACTGGACTTCGACGGGAAGATCGTGTTCACGGAGCACCATCAGTCCCACGCGGCCAGCGCTTTCCTCTACAGCCCGTTCGAAGAGGCCGCCATCCTCACGCTGGATGGCGTGGGTGAGTGGGCGACCGCGTCGTTGGGTGAAGGAAAGGGCACGACGATCCGGCTTCTCGATCAGATCAAGTTCCCGCACTCGCTGGGGTTGCTCTACTCCGCTTTCACCCACTACCTGGGCTTCAAGGTGAACTCCGCGGAGTACAAGGTCATGGGGCTCGCTCCCTACGGAGAACCGAAGTACTACGACAAGATCATGGGTGAGATGATCTCCGTCCGGGAGGACGGATCGTTCAGACTCAACATGAAGTACTTCGCGTATGATTACGGTCTTAGCATGACGAACAAGGCGTTTGCAGATTTCTTCGGTTTCCCGCCCCGCAAGTCCGAGACGAAGCTCGAGCAGCATCACAAGGACATCGCGATGAGCGTGCAGCGGGTCACCGAGGAGGTTGTGCTGCGCATGGCCCGGCATGTGCACGCGCTCACCGGGCACCCGTACCTCTGCATGGCGGGGGGCGTTGCCCTCAATTGTGTCGCCAACGGCCGGGTCCTTCGGGAGGGGCCCTTCAAGGATCTCTTCGTACAGCCCGCGGCCGGCGATGCCGGTGGGGCCTTGGGAGCGGCGGGGTTCGTGTATCACACCCTGCTTGGCAATCGGCGGAATGGCAACTGGTCCAGCGCCTTCCTCGGCCCCGAGTTCAGCGACGACGAGATCGAGCGCTATTTGACCGGCCAGCCGGTCTCCTTCTCGGTGTGCGACGATGCGCAGCGCTATCGGACCTCTCACACGATCTCCTTCACGAAGCACAGCCGGAATGACCTTTTGGAGCACACATCGCGGCTCATCGAACAGCAAAAGGTCGTCGGGTGGTTCCAG
>JALOPK010000176.1 GCA_025453925.1 Candidatus Eiseniibacteriota bacterium
GGTTGGAAAAGGAACTTGGAAGCCCTGTTGTCCTTCTGAAGGAATGGCGCAAGACGTGGGCACGCCTTTACGTGGAAAAACAAGAAGGCAAGATGACGGACGACTTGAGAGACTGGGCAGTTGATACCATGCTCAAGATGATTCAACTCCTTCAGCCGGAACTGGACAAGATCAGGAAGAGCTAACAAGAGCGTGGAAGGTATCGCGTTACGCTACGCTCCACACGAACCTTCACGCTCGCCGTTAGCCCCGCGGGCTCCAACACGGGAGGGGGCGTGGGAGAAACAGCGGATCCCCGCATTCAGATAAGGCCTTTCGCGGACCGCCGCGACTGCGAGCGTATGGTAGACTATTTCCTGAACGCGGACAAGGCGTTTCTGGAGGGAATGGGAGTCGACCCGGGCAAGTTGCCGCCGCGAAGAGAGTGGATCGAGTCGGCCCTGCTTGACCTCGAACGCCCTGCTCACGAAAAGGACAGATACTATCTGGCATGGATCTACGATGGCACTCCCGTGGGACATGCAAGCATCAACAGGATCAAGGTTGGTGAGGAAGCGTTCATCCACTTGCATCTTTGGGTGAAAGACCTTCGGAAAGCAGGACTGGGCACCCAGTTCTTTGCGGCCTCGGCGGTAGAGTTCATGCGCGCGTTCCGGCTCAAGCGTCTCTTCTGCGAGCCCTACGCGGAGAACCCGGCACCGAATCGAGTTGTCTTGAAGGCTGGCTTTCGCTTCGTCAAGAGGTACCGGACAACCCCGGGCCCTCTGAACTTCGAGCAGGACGTGAATCAGTACGTGCGAGAGAATCCGGAAGCCCTTGCCGGCTAGAGGCCGTTGGGGCAGACGGATGGGCCGACGCGAGATCAACTCCTCCGGGCTTCTCAGTCCATTGCACTGAACATTGCCGAAGGCTGCGGCAAGATTCCGGCGGCGGCCCGAGGCCGCTTCCTTCAGATTGCCAGCGGATCAGCGCGGCGATGCTGACGCGGATGATCGAGCGTGGAAGTCAGGTTCGCGAAGGGGACGCCGTGTACGGGTACGTGAACGAGAACGAGAACGAGGGGCAATCAGGCCAACCAGTACTCATGCTCACGCGCGACCGGATTGGCGGCCGTAGCGGTGCCCTCAACGAAGCTGCCGCCCCCGGTGTCGAGGTCGACCCGGACCTCTCGCGGTGCCGACGGCATATAGGACACGTCTAATATAGGACACGTCCTATATGATCAGAGAAACCCTCAGGCCCAGTACGTGCGGTCCAGGCTGCGGTACTGGATCGCTTCTGCCAGGTGGGAGGGACCGATCATCTCGGATCCCTCGATGTCCGCGATGGTGCGGGAGACCTTCAGGATGCGGTCATACGCCCGGGCGCTGAAACCCAACCTGCGGATGGCGGCATCGATGATGGCATCCGCTCCCTGCTCGAGCCTGCAGTACTTGCGGAGGTGCTTGGACTGCATGTGCGCGTTGCAGTACATGCCCGGCTTGTCCCGAAAACGCTCGAGCTGAACGTGCCGTGCCCGATTCACCCGCTCGCGCACGACATCCGAGTTCTCGCCGGTCGGCGCCTTGGCAAGGTGGTCATACGGAAGCGCGGCGACCTCCACGTGGATGTCGATCCGGTCAAGCAGCGGGCCCGAGATCTTGGAGAGGTAACGCTGGATCTGCGGCGGGGAGCAGGTGCATTCGTGGTGCGGATCGCCGAAGTACCCGCAGGGGCACGGGTTCATCGCGGCCGCCAGCATGAACCGTGCGGGGTAGGTCAATGCCGTGGCCGCCCGGGAGATGGTGACGGTGCCGTCCTCCATGGGCTGCCGCATCACTTCCAGCACGTTCTTCCGGAACTCCGGAAGCTCGTCCAGGAACAACACGCCGTTGTGGGCCAGACTGACCTCGCCTGGCCGGGGATAGGCGCCTCCCCCGATAAGACCTGCGTCGGAGATCGTGTGGTGGGGCGCCCGGAATGGACGCGTCGCGATGATGGCTTCGTCCGCTCGGAGCAGGCCGGCCACGCTGTGGATCTTGGTGGTTTCCAGGGCCTCCTCCAGCGTCATGGCGGGCAGGATCGTCGGCAAACGACGAGCCAGCATGGTCTTCCCGGATCCCGGAGGTCCCAGGAGGAGGATATTGTGGCCTCCGGCCGCCGCCACCTCCAGCGATCGTTTGACGTTCTGCTGACCCTTCACGTCCCCGAAATCCACGTCGTAGGTCGCGGCCTGGAAGAACGCCTGCTCCATGTCGACGGAGAACGCGGGTGGGTCGAGGTCGGACTGGAGGATGCTCACGGCTTCCCGGAGCGAGTCGGCAGGCCACACCTTGAGCCCCTGGACGATTGCCGCCTCGCGGGCGTTGGCGCGGGGAACGATGATGGCCTGGACGCCTTCACGGATCGCTGCCAGCGCAATGGGAAGCACCCCGTGGACCGGGCGGAGGAGGCCGTCGAGGGCAAGCTCGCCCAGCAGAATGGTCGGCTCGGGGCGGCGCGGCGTCACTTGCTCGGTGGCGACCAGAATGCCGATGGAGATCGGGAGGTCGAACCCTGAACCCTCCTTCTTCCGGTCGGCGGGGGCAAGATTGATGGTCACCCGCTGATGGGGGAAGAGGAACCCCGAGTTCCGCACCGCGGCGAGCACCCTGTCGCGGCTCTCCTTCACGGCGGCGTCCGGAAGCCCCACGGTCGCGAACTGTGGCAGCCCGTGGGCGATATCCGCCTCCACCTGCACCACGTAGGCGTCGATGCCCATGACCGATGCACTCAGCACTCGAGCCAGCACAGCTACCTCCTGCGGCGAGGGGGAAGGCCGATTTCCAGGCGGCCCGACACCGATGCCCCTTCTTCGAGCACGAGGTGGCGAGCCCGAATATCTCCGTTCACCCGTGCGCCCCGGGCCAGTTCGACCCGCCCCGCGGACCACAGGTTGCCTCGCACGGTGCCGTGGACAATGATCTCACCCGCGCAGATGTTGCCCGACACCACCGCCTCGGCACGCACCAGCACGCTGGCCCCGGTCATCAAGTCCCTGCCGATGTTCTCCGCGACCAGCAGATCTTCCAGCTCGATCCGGCGATTGCAGGCGGCGCACGGCACGGAAATCGCCTCCCGCGCGACCGTGACTTCCTTGCCGCAGTAGGGGCACGCGGCGGTCCGCACGAGACGATCCACTGCCTGTCGGCGCCCGAGGGCCAGACCGATCATGCGGCCTAACTACTTGAGGCCGGTCTTCACCGCCTTGATCGCAAGCTCCGGTGAGGAAAGGGAATCGGCGTTCGGTGCCATGGCGATGGTGGGTTTCGGCTTCTGAATATCGGCGCCCGCGGGATTCACGTCGCATTGCCCCACGAACGTCGCGCCCTCGGCAATCGCGAGGCGGGAAGCCCGAATGTCCCCGATCAGGCTCGCGGTCGGGTTGAGCTGCACCTTGCCCTCGGCGACGATGTTGCCGGAGACCTTGCCGTCCACCACCACGTTGCCCGAACGGATATCCGCGTGCACCTCGCCCGACTGGCCGACGATAAGGAAACCGCGAGTGGTGAGTTCACCTTCGAATTTGCCGTCGATCTTCAGGGGTCGCTCGAACGTGAGGGTCCCCTTGAAGTTCGTGTCGGCGCCCAGGGTCGTCTCGACCTCTCCTTCCGCAGCCGGCACGAATTGCCGAGGCTGCCCGGGGTCATCCCATTCCGATGGTCGGTCACGCTTGATCATCTGCCTGCACCTCCTGCGCGGCCGCGCCTATTCCTGGGGCCGGGCACGCGGAAGAAACTCTGTGGAACCAGCCCCCTCGCACCGGCCCGTTTCGGACACGGGTCGGTACGGGGGATCGAGAAGATCGATGATGTGCTGCACGTAGGCCGCCATTTCCTGGCCCTTGTCCGCGCGGGGAACCGGTTGTGCAATAAAGGGTCGACCGATGCGCAGCACAATGGTGGCGGCCTGCGGGTATCGCATGCCGACGCCCAGCATCCGTTCGGTGCCCTGCAACGCCATGGGGAGCACGAGCGAACCGCGGAGGTAGTTCGCCAGAGCGGGAGAGGTCGGGCCCATGCGGCCGGTGCGCGTGCGCGTTCCCTCGGGAAAGAGGAGCACGGGCCGGGTGGCCACCACGCGTTTGAACGCCTTGAAGCTCTCCAGGGCCTGCCTCCGCTTCAGGCCGGGGTCCTGCGTGGCGGTGCTCTGGATTACCTTGATCGTGTTGACCCCGAACGTGAAGAAGCGACGCCAGGGGGTGCGATAGGTCTTCTGGCCCGCCATGTGGTGGACGCTGAAGGCGAAATCCCTGAAGCCGACTCGAAGAAGAAGTTGCTCAATGATATGGGAGTCTGCATAACTGGCATGGTTGCAGATGACCACGAGCTGTGTTCCTGCCCTGTGCCGCTCCCACGCCTCGTGGAGAAACGCCACGCCCTCCACCACGGAGTCCCGGCGGACAAATGATCCAATGAACCACCCTCCGAGAATCCGGTTGAGGGTGTTGGCGGGAATGACGGTATCGCCAGGTCTTCTTGAGGGCACGATAGTGGTATCGCTCCGTGGTGTCAGGGCCTCGGGTTGACCAGGGGCAAAACTCACCATAAGGTAGCACGGCTTGCCCGGGAGGAAAGATGGGAGTTACGACGCATCTTGTCGAGATGATGGAAGGGTACTCCAAGGCACTGTACTCTTCCTTCTTCCTCTTCAGGAACTACGATCTTCTGTTCGACTGCGGTGAGGGCTGTGCCGCCAGGCTCGACCGCCACCAGTTCCGCGCCCGGTGGGTCTGCATCAGCCACTATCATCACGACCATAGCGGGGGCCTGAAGGGGCTCTTCCTGGCCAGGGCCTACACCAAGGGCTCCAATGACCGGGAGATGACCATCTACTATCCGGAGGGAAGCCCTTCGATGGAGCGCCTGCGGCGCTGGCTGGAGCGCGACCTCCCGCGCCTTCCGTTCCCCCTGGAGTGGGCGCCCGTCAGCCCGGGGTTCCGGCTGCGCGTGAGTCAGCAGGGCGCCAGGGTCCCCATCGACCTCGAAGCCTTCGCCGCGGATCACTACGCCCGCGAGGCGTGCCTTGGTTTCCGCATCGTGGAAGGGCGGAAGCGGTTGAAACCCGAGTACGCAGGGCTGTTGCCCAACGAAATCGCGCGCATCGCCCACCAGACGGGCCACGACTCGCTGATGGAGGACTACGAGAAGACAATTCTCGTCTACTCCGGGGATTCGGCGCCATTGCCCGTGGAGATCGTGCGAGGGGCCGACCTGCTGCTCCACGACGCGACATTCCTCTCCGAACGCGACCGGGAAGAACCTGGTCATGCCTCGGTCGAGCAGGTGCTCACTTTGGCCCGGGTGGCGGAGGTCTCGGGGGTCATGCTGGTGCACACTTCCCATCGGTACAGCCTCCGCACGGTGCGCAAGGCGATGCCGCGCCTCCTCCGGAGGACCGGGTACCAGGGTGACGTATGGATCCAATGGCTCGACAGACCGGAGCGCCTGGATGGCCAGGAGAGCGCGCCCGGGGAGAACGCGGCGGGCGAAGGGGTCAGGCGGGAAACGCACCCTCCCCGAGGGACCGACGCCCTGGGGCCGCAGGGTACGGAGGCGCCCCTGTAGAGGGTTGTGCGCGCCGCTCCCGGGCGAGCGGGCCTATCGGATGGCGACGATACGGCCGGACTTCTCTCCAATCGAGCTGTGCACGCGATAGATGTAGACACCGGAACCAAGGAGATCGCCGCTTCGTGCCCGCCCATCCCACCTGATCATTCCGTCAGGGGTAGACTCGCGCACCTCCTGGACCAGGCGGCCCGCCAGGTCCCAAATGCCCACCACGGCATCCTGTGGCACGCCGACAAACCGGAGTACCGTGGGGCTTCCATCGGGCCTGCACGGGTTGGGGCTCACGCGCCAGGAGAGCAGGTCTTCCGCAAAGAAGGTCAGCGAGCTCCGGCTCCCGACTCCGGGTTGAATGTCGTTCCCGTGAACATCGCGCGCAGTGCTCACGAAGAGCGTGTAGACGGTACCGTCCGCCCGCCCCGGCGGGGGAATGAGGGCAAGCCTGACCTCTCCAGGATCGAGCCCGTCCCGCTGGATCTCTCCGAAGAGAAGCGGGGGATCGCTGCTGAACGATGCCACGGTGAGGGAGCTGTCAGGCGGGGCATTGAACACCACGCTCACCACATTACGTCCGAGATAGCTGGCGCGCTCGACGTAGAAGCTACCCTGTCGCTCGATGGTGACCGCGATCGAGGTCCCGGCGGGTACGGCGATGCCTGAGAGGTCCCTTACGCCGCTCACTGCCAGCGTGTAGGCGCCATCGTCCGCGGGCAGGTCACGGAACGCGAGAAGAACGCCGTGCTCCTGATCGGTCATCACCGCCGATGCCGGAGTCAACCCGGCAGACCCCAACTGGTAATGCCCAGGCTCCCGGGCCGAGCTTTCGTCCAAGGCTTTGCTGAAGGTCAGCCGGACGTGATACGGTGGAACGAACACTGCCCCGAGGAGCATGGGCGGCTCATCCGTGATGGCCGATACCGCATGGCTGGGAACACCCTCCGGAGGGGACAACGAGCTGTCGATGGTGCTCACCGCGTACCAGTACTCGACGAGGGGGGTGACCGTTGAGTCGCGGCATTCCGCGGTGTCGGTGACGGCCCACGGGCTCAAGGAGTCACGCTGTGGGCCCCTGAAGACCCGGTAGGCGTCGGCGCCAGGCACGACGGACCAGTGCAAGTGAATCTCGTTCAGCGACAACGGCTGCGCATGCACATAACTGGGGGGAGCGGGATACGAAGCGGGGGCGCCGGTGATGAGTGATGTCCGCTCTTGATACCCGACTATGAGCCCACGGCCAAGGCCCGACAGGCTGCCGACGATCGATGTCGTCGTGCTG
>JALOPK010000177.1 GCA_025453925.1 Candidatus Eiseniibacteriota bacterium
CGGTGCGCTCGATGGCCTCGGGCGTGGCGTGGCGCGATTGCCGCCATGCGGCATAGTCCTGCGCCGCAGTCTTCGGCAGGAAGCCGGCGCGGCCATCAGGGAGTTCGACGTGGTGCCAGTCGCTGGCCTCGCCGATCTTCCTGACCAGGCCGCCCATGACAACATCGGTCACCGGTTGGGCGTCAGCCTCGGGCCGTTCCAGCACGCGATCCTCGAACGCAGTGACGATGAGCAGGGCCGATCCGTTCCACGCCTCGACGTCGGCAGCGGTGCAGGGCCGGAACGCGCCATCCTCCATCCCGTGACTGATATGTGCGAGACCCGAGGGGTCGATCACCAGCGATGCTCCCAGGCCGTTCACCCTCGACACAGCCTGTGTATGCCATCCGCTGGAATCCTGATATGCGTACTTCAGATCATCGTCGTGGGAGTAGGCGATGTGCGGGAATCCCTGGGCATCCAATGCAAGCGAGGTGAGATAGCCGTACTGCCCAACATTGCCGACGGAATCCACGGTCTGAAGGTGCCAGCCGTCGGCATCGCGGTAAGCGTACCTCAGATTGCTGTTCGTCACGTCGTGGTAGCTGATATGCGGACAGCCAGAGCCATCCAAGGCAAGCGACGTGTATTGACCCACGTTCCCCACTGCGTCCACCACTTCGATCTCCCAGGTCTGGGCCGTGGCTGTGGTCGTCAAGACCACGAGGCATTGCGCAAGATGGATGAGCATGGTCGAGAGCATCTGATGAGGAGGACCCTCAAGAGCCTGACGCGCATGCATGACGCTTTCCTCCCTGTCGTCAGGAACACAGAGCTCCGTGAGAGACGTTCCAAGTTCACCTTCGCCGGCCCCCCTCGTCAAGTCTGTGGATGTCTGAGGTCTGAGCACGACGTGCCAGGACGAACGGCAGGTGTCGCGATTCGTGACCGCTTCTCCACGCATGCCGATTCCTCCGCCTACTGCGCGGAGGCCGCCAGTCTTGGCTCTCATCGCGATCCCCACGCATCTGCTGGGTTAGCGACAACGCGGACACGTACACAGGCCACGTTAGCTCCCTTCTGTACCAATTGATTCCGACCCATTCGCTCCCGCCCTCATGAAGAATCCGGGTGAAATGCCACAGCGGGTATCTGTCCTCCTCCCACGCCCGCTGCCCGGTCGCCCCGGTCCCCTCGTGCGTGACCGTACGTCAGGGGACGCAACTGCAGAAGTCGCTTCACGGGAGAGCGAAGGGGACGCAACTACGTCACCTGACTCGGCCGGTGGATCGGGCATGCTTCCCTCAGGTTCCTTCGCTTAACTCGCTTGACACGACGGAATCGCCCAATGCTTCCTTGTCCCGGTGCGCCGAGGGCCACCCGCGCGGGTGCATGAGAGAACGACGAGCCCTCCGGCGAAGTGACCGCGAAGCATGCTGCGATGCGCGGGATGGGCGCGGCGTGCCCGTACGATCGAGCGGTGGGCCTGTGGGAGACGCGGCTGCGTCGGAGCCCCGCCGGTTCGCGACACTGGGCATCATCTCCAGGAGGAAACGTGTTGCTGGTGTTCCATGGCCCCAGTTGTTCGGGGAAATCGACCGTGGCGGGGATCATCGCGCAGCGTACAGGCGCTTCCGTCTGGACTGGAAGCGACTACTTGCGCCTCGCGAAGTCCGAACCGTCGGCCTGGTTGCAGTTCATGACGGTTCTCGAGAGAGCCGCCGCAGCCGCCGTATTCGACTCTGACTCCGTCATCTTCGTGCACACGGGATCGCTTCCGCATGGCCGGTTCCTCCCCGATGGCCCGGCGGTGCGGACCCTTCGATTCACCGCCGCGCAGGAGGTTCTCGAGGCGCGCTTCGCTCCACGGGTCGGAGGGAGGGTATCTCCGGCGATCTCCGCCATGCTGGCCCGCTCTTCGGAGACTGCAAGAAGGACACCAGCCGATGAAGAGTACGACACCAGTGTGCGATCTGCCGAGGCAATCGCTGAGGAACTCATGTCGAGCCTCCGGCAGTAGATGCGGCCACATGCCTGGGGCGCTCGGTAATGATGGCCACCCGCTCACCACGAAGAGATCATTGAGGTCGCGAGCGAGAACACTGCGGGGAGCGGTTCTTGGACTGAGAGCAGGTTGTCGTGGATGCGGGCTTCCGGGTCGGCACGATGCCTTACCCCCGAGCGTGTGGCGCATCCCACGCTGAAACCTCCTTCGATCCTCCTTCCGAAAGCCGGCTGTAGCCCAGATGTAACACTGCCGGCGGTGGGGAGTCTGCGTATCTGCGCCCGTGGTGTGCCACGCCATCTCCTCGCCGTTCCGGAGCAGGATGAAGGTGCGGGGCACTACGCCGGGTGCAGTCGGCTGCCTGCCCTCCCGCTCGCAGCCATCGGCCCCAGTGACCACGCTCTCGCCCTCAACCCCGCCTTCTCCCACGGAGAAGGGGTGGCCTCTCCCCCGAATCCTTGTCTCGCACTCGTGCTGCCTTGCGCACGCATGGCCGTTCGCGAGACGACGGCGCATTCTGGCACAGGGCCCTACTGTCTGCTGCCACCGCATCTCACCCACACGGTGTGAAGTGTGTCACGTGTCCAGGCCCGAAATGGAAGTCCAGAAACGGCTGGCGGCAGGCACAGGGTCGCAAACCGGCCTAGACCACGCGGTACTCGAGATTCGGCCCGCCCGAGGTCGCGGGAAGCATGAAGCTGGAGACATCGAGCGTGGAAGATCGGCGTGATGAAGGCAGAACTGATGGGCACTATTCTCGACTTGGAATAGTGGCACACTGCGCCGGCCGGACTCCGGCGAGGGACTATTCTGATGTGAGAATAGCCAGCTTGAGGGTCCAACTCTCTCTCCATTCTCTCCCTCGCGGAACATGATCGGCGTCGTTTTTTTGGGGGGGGTAGGGTCCATCGTGGCGGCAGTGGCCCTGGCTGCGACGAGGCCCGGGGTGCAGGAATACCGTTGCCGTCCCTCCGGATACCGCACCGTTGACCCGACGGGGGCGTTTCGCCAACGTTCTGCCTTGAATATGGCCGCGCGACCACGGGTAGAGTGAGATGTCGGGCGGCGCAACGAGACTGCCTCGTGGAGGATTCGATGAGTGGTGCAGCTGCTGCGGCCGCCGCCGCGAAACAACGGCGGGACAAGGAGGAGGAGATGACTCGATACACGGACAGTGAGGTGGAGGGCAGTTGGGAGTTCAAGATTCTCCGGTCGAACACAGGCGCGTTCGGCAAGGCCGTGGTACTCCGCAGGGTGTGTGACGAGGAAGCCCGCGCTGGGTGGACGCTGATCGAGAAGTTCGACAACGAACGGCTGCGCTTCAAACGCCCCACGTCGGCGCGGGCAGGGGACTCCGAGCTGCCATTCGACCCCTACCGATCCTACTGGGGCATCGGCACAGGTGCGTTCGTGGCGCTGATGATCGGCGGGGTGTTCGCCGTGATCTTCGCGGTGGTGGCCATCGTCAATACGGCCCGATGATCATTGGACATGCCGGCGTGGTGCTCCCTTCTGGTTCCCTCTGATCCGATCGGTTCAAGGAACCGGGGGGCGCTCAGTACAACCACCAGGTCACGCTGGCAACGTGCCGACTCGCGGACCTCGTGAAACCTGAAGCGCCCGCTGCGTGGGAAGCCGGCGAGGCGTCGGGTGCCTGTCGATTGCGGAGCGCGGCATGCGGATCGATGAATCCCGCAGAGACGCTGAGGCCGCGCAATCGGGCGCGGGAAATCCGAGACCCGCTCACGCGGGAAATCGCAAGCAGGAAGTACGAAATCCGAAACGGGGCGAGGGGGATCACGACTGAGGTCGTTCCCACGGGGAGGATTCGGTCCCCCACGCCAAGAACCCGCAGGCCGCAATCCGAGATCAGAGCGCCCGCTACGCGGCAAATCCGAGATCGGAAGCGGACGAGGAATGGGCACGCCGCGGAGCGACGTGGCGACAGGATGCACTGAACGGTAGGCCCTCCTCCCCTGCCCGCTTGACCCGCTCGAATCGTTCAGGCTTCTTCACTCGCGTACTGCTCGGAGAGCCAGAGCCACTCTCACACCGGGGCCGCGATGGACCTTGCCGTGTCTCGCACATACCCTCCGCACCTGCCGGCAAGGGTGAGACCCGCTGCCGCACCTACCCGCGTCGACCGCCATACCGGCCAGCAGGAACCCGATAGCCGACCTGTCCCAACTCCCCTGCCTGTGCGCCACGACCATGCGAAGGGAGAGCCCCCACCGAAACGACCGCCCACGAGTGCCACGACCAGCGTGTCGCTGGCCGTGCACCAGCGTGTCAGGAGCATGCGGTGATCGTCGACGAAAAGCCCTCATTCGTGAGACAGCTGCTGGCAGCCCGCAGGAGGTCTCGCGCCAACTTCCTGCTGGGAAAGGTTCTCATCAACTCCCCAATGAAGGTCGTTGACATCGGGTGCGGCATCGATGGCCGGTCTTTTAGTGACTTCGTACCGGAGAACTGGGACGTGACCGGTGTGGACGTACTCCCGAGTGAGGCGGTGCATCATGCGCATCCGAGATTCACCTACTTGCAGCAGGACGCCCAGGACCTGAGCCGCTTCGATGATACTGCATTCGACCTCGCCGTGTCCATCGGGGTGCTCGAGCATATCACCGATGAACTCCAGCTCGGGCGGGTGGTTTCCGAGATACGAAGGATCGCCACGCAATACGCGGTGGTTGTGCCCTATCGCTACTGCTGGATTGAGCCGCACTATGGCGTCCCGTTCTTCCCGGTTCTCCCCCGGCCAGTGCAGGCAGCAATCGTGAGGACATTGAACCTCAACCGCCACAGGGACGCGGTCAAACGGGATCCGCGTTTCATTCAGAAGTACTACCACTGGCCGTCCAATGGCCAATACCAGGCCCTATTCCCCGAGGCCGCGATTCATCTTCTGCCGACGCGGGAGATGATCGCGATCGTGAGGTCCGCCCGAAACGGAGCGCATCAGCCGGCGGCCGACCCCCGAGGAGAAGACCATGACCATCATCCACGACAGCATCCACCTCTGCACCGAGGGTGACTGTGACGTCCACGACGTGACCCGAGAGGTGGAGACGCTGGTTGCCGCCTCGTCGGTCACTCTGGGTCTCGTCACGATCTCGGTGGCCAGTTCCACGGCCGCGGTGACGACATGTGAGTTCGAGCCGGGCATGGTGCGCGACCTGCAGCGGATCTTTGAGCAACTGATCCCGCGGGGAACGCAGTGGGCGCACAACTCCACCTGGGGGGACGCCAATGGCCATTCGCACTTGCGAGCCAGCCTGGTCGGCCCCTCATTGTCGCTGCCGATCGTTGGAAGCCGGGTGCAGCGAGGCACGTGGCAGCAGATCGTAGTGATCGATTTCGACAACCGCCCGAGAGATCGAGCGGTGAGTGTGGTCGTGATGGGAGATGCGACGTGAGACGATACCCTACCCTGAGATGGTCTGAGAGCCGGCCGGAAGTGCTCGACCAGACTCTGCTTCCCCATGACGTAGCGTACGTCCGCTGCGAGCATCTGGACACGATGGCGGAAGCGATCCGCACGCTCAGGGTGCGAGGTGCGCCTGCCATCGGGTTGGCCGCGGGTCTGGGCCTGGCGTTGGTCGCTGAGAAGACCGAGGCAACCTCGATCGCCTCGCTGAGGGCGGAGCTCGATCATAGCGCGGGCATCCTTGCCGGCACCCGCCCGACCGCCGTGAACCTCTTCTGGGCCCTCCAGCGGATGCGCCAACTCTGGGCGCGGGAGTGGAGAGATGTGGGCGGACTTCGCCATGCCGTGCTGACGGAGGCGCTGGCGATGATCGAAGAAGACCAGCAGGCCTGCAGGGCGATGGGCGCGCACGGCGCCGCGCTGCTGCCCGATCCATGTCGTGTGCTCACCCACTGCAATGCCGGCTACCTCGCCACCGCGGACTACGGTACCGCTCTCGCCGTGGTCTATGTGGCTCATGAGCAGGGCAAGCGGGTCAGCGTGTGGGCAGATGAGACGCGGCCCCTGCTCCAGGGAGCCAGACTCACCGCATGGGAACTGAGGGACGCGGGGATTCCAGTGACGCTCATCTGCGACAACATGGCGGCGACCGTCATGTCCCGCGGGGAGGTCGACGTGGTCATCACCGGCGCAGATCGGATCGCGGCCAACGGGGACGCGGCGAACAAAATCGGGACCATGGGCGTGGCCATCCTCGCAACGTACTTCGGAATCCCGTTCTACGTCGTCGCGCCACGGTCTACCATCGATCTCGCCGCCGCCACCGGGAACAGCATCCCCATCGAGGAGCGGGATCCCCGGGAAGTAACCCACATCCGCGGGGTTCACATCGCGCCGTCCGACGTCACCGTGTTCAACCCCGCCTTCGACGTGACCCCGGCGGGCCTGATCACGGCCATCATCACCGAGGAAGGCGTCCATCGCCCGCCGTATGTGGAGTCGTTGAGAGTGAGGCTGACCGAGCGCTGACAACTGCGAGAGTGGCGGAACCTGGTAGACGCGCTGGTCTTAGGTTCCAGTCCCTCTCGGGGTAGGGGTTCGACTCCCCTCTCTCGCACCACCTGTGCCGGCACATCACTGTACGCCCGCCGCTGCCCCACGGCCGGCTCAGGCCGCGCCAAGGGGCAGTGATGCCTGGCGCGAGATCATTCCCCCATGCTCGCGGCCGCGCGGTCTCGGCCCCGGCCGGGGCGGCTACGGCAGATCGAAGTCGAACTCGCCCGCGCGGTCGGAGCGACACAGCTCCGCGCCGCTCCCGTCCACCGCCATCACCAGATACGTCCAGTTCGCGTCAGGATCTCCCATCCCCAACGAACTCGTCCAGCTCGTTACCCCAGATCCCAACACCGCCAACCGATTC
>JALOPK010000178.1 GCA_025453925.1 Candidatus Eiseniibacteriota bacterium
GTTCTCCTTCCCGGCGATCCTCTTCGCGCACGGCACATCGCCGAACGCTTTCTCCCGGATGCGATCTGCTACAACGAGATCCGCGGCATGTATGGATTCACCGGCACCTACAAGGGTTCAAGGGTGTCGGTCCAGGGTACGGGCATGGGCATGCCATCGATTTCCATCTATGTTCACGAACTGATCGCCTCTTACGGGGTAGAACGGCTGATCCGCGTCGGGAGCTGCGGCGCAATGCAGCCCAGCCTGGCGCTGCGGGATGTGGTGATCGCGATGTCGGCCTCGTCGGATTCGAATCTCAACCGGCTCTTCCTCCTCAACCGGCTTTTCCTCCATGGCCTCTCCTTCGCGCCGACGGCTGATTTCGGCCTCCTGCTGCGGGCGCACGAGGCGGCGCGGTCACGGGGGATGTCGCCCCATGTGGGAGCAGTCCTCTCCAGCGACCTGTTCTATCATGATGATCCCGACTCCTGGAAGCTGTGGGCCCGTCACGGCGTGCTGGCGGTGGAAATGGAGACCGCTGCGCTCTATACGCTCGCGGCGCGACACGGC
The DNA here is from genome assembly GCA_025453925.1 of Candidatus Eiseniibacteriota bacterium. Taxonomy (GTDB): domain Bacteria; phylum JAFGKV01; class JAFGKV01; order JAFGKV01; family JAFGKV01; genus JAFGKV01. The sequence continues at coordinate 553 of JALOPK010000178.1, forward strand.
GTGCAGGCGCTCTCGCTGCTGACCGTGAGCGATCAGATCGTGCGGGGTGAGACCGTGCCCCCCATCGAGCGGCAGACTACCTTCGACGCCATGGTGGAGATCGCCCTTGAGGCGATAGTGGGATAGGCTCTCGTACATCTCGATCCCATGCTCCGCATGGGAGCCGAGAGCCACCGCTCCGCGATGATGGGGGGCGCGGAGCGCCCGAGGTTACGCTCCCACGGGGACCATGGGAGCGAGGGGGGAACAGAGGGATACGCGACGGTTGCAGTTGTCGCCCCGGCGCTTAGCTGTCGCCCCGGCGCTCTCGCGCCGGGTGGGCTATGCAGTCGCAGAGGGGGGTGGCGACAGAGGGAGGCGTGGCGTCTGTGCAGCCCCGGCGTCACGACCGTGGGGGCACACGTACAGGCATAATCCGCACACGGCGGTCGCCGGATCGCGCCGTCGCATCCACTGGAAGTACCGATCGCACTTCCCGGCGTCGTAGCGCGCCTCGCGCGGTTCGTCCGGCCGGAATGCCCGGCCGGTGAAGGCGCGGACGGGGCAGATGTCCACGCAGGCCCGGCAGTCGCCGCAACGATCCAAAACTGTCGTGGCGGCAGGAGCGAGCGGCGCATCGGTCAACACGGTGGTCCACCGGACCCTGGGACCGGCCTCGGGCGTCACGAGCAGACAGCTCTTGCCGATCCACCCCAGACCCGCAAGACGGGCCGCAAGCTTGTGGGAGAAGGCGCCGCAGATCCTGACGCCGTCGGTTCGCTGCGAGGCGGGCACGGCCTTCGCACGGTGGCCCTGCGCGGCAAGCCATTCCGCGACCACGCCCGACAACCGGTCGAGCCGCACGTTGACCAGTTCATACGCATCCCGGCGATAGGCAACCGCCACAGCGGGATCGGCACGACCAGGGAGCGGGTCGACCAGCTCGTGTCGTAGGGCGACGCCGAGGGACACCGCCCTGGGGAACATCGCGATTGCTTCGCCCCCCTGAGACCGGATGTGGGCATGGGCCGGCCGCAAGTCCGCGATGCCGACGAAGTCGGCCCCGCAGCGAACGGCGTACTCCAGACATGGGCGATGCAGATCCGCTGACGCAACGATGGATAATCCCGCGCCGCCAGGAGCCAAGACGGGCAGGAGATCGCCGGGCGCATGGCTCTCCGGCCCCGGGCGTCGATGCGGGCGCGCCATGTTTCCTTTCCGCGTCAGGGCCTTCGCCCCGGAAGGCGCCACCCGTTGCCGCCCCGCGGGAAGGAACCGGCCGTCACACCGGCTCGGGCAACGGCCTGGCCGGCGACGCCCAGGGCATCGAAAGCGTGAAGCTCTCGTCGGCGCTCAGCATCAGCCCATCGGTCGCCGTCAGGGTTGCCAGGTGCGCAGCCTCAGGAGGAAGGGGCAGGCCTGATGCCGTCATGCCCTCAGCGGCGATCGAGACATGCACCCGGTCGCCCTGCACGCCGGCCGCGATGCGCAGTGGCGCGGGATCCCGTGCCGCTCCGCAGAGCGTCAGCAGCACCTCGACAAGGCTCAGCTTCAAGTCCACGGGCCGCACCAGCACGGGTGGAATCGTCGGCGGCATGTCGATGTGGAGCTGCAGGCCGCGGCGCGCCATGTGCCGGCCCATGAGCTGGGTAATCTCCGCTACATGATCGGACAGCACCGTCGGCACAGGCGGATCTTCCCCCAGGGCCTCCCTCGCCAACGTGCCCAGCGTCTGCACCTTGTCGCTCACGATCAGCGCCTGTTCGTACATGTCGTCGAGGCCGCCCGGCCCGCGGGGCATGCCTGCCGACCCTCTTGCCATGTAGAGCTGAATCCGGACCAGAAGCGCGGCCAACGGGTTATTAATGTCATGGGTCACCGGCGCCAACAGCCGCCCGACTACCGCCAGCCTGACAACCGCTCCCGACGGGGAGTCTCGGGTACTCATGCATGCCTCCTTCCTGATCCGTCACAGCTCGCCACTAGAAGCCATCAACGCGCCTCAAGTGCAAGTGCCGTCGCGCCGTAGAGTTGCACCCGCCTCGCGAAGGCCGTTTATTCGCTCTGCTCTTGCGCCATGCGCACGGCGGCGTTTCGAGTCCCCGTCACCACCGCCCCGCACTACTTTGCCGAGGCCACCATGTTCAAGCCCGTGTCGCCCACTCTCTCTTTGGTGCCCCTGGAGCACCGTATCCTCGAGTTCTGGGATCGCGACCGCACGTTCGACAAGCGGCGCGCCATGAACGCCGGGGGAACCCCATGGTCGTTCCTCGACGGACCGATTACCGCCAACAATCCCATGGGAGTCCACCACGCGTGGGGGAGAACGTACAAGGACGTGTTCCAGCGCTACAGAGCCATGCGCGGCCACCGGCTCCGGTACCAGAACGGGTATGACTGCCAGGGACTCTGGGTGGAGGTCGAGGTAGAGAAGGAACTGGGCTTCACGTCCAAAAGGGATATCGAAGCGTACGGGATGGGGCGCTTCGTGGAGCGGTGCAAGGAGCGTGTCTTCAAGTTTTCCAGGATCCAGACACAACAGTCGATTCGCCTGGGATACTGGATGGACTGGTCCGACTCCTACTACACCATGAGCGACGAGAACAACTACACCATCTGGCTGTTCCTCCGCCGGTGTCACGATCATGGCTGGATCTATCAGGGTCACGACGTCATGCCATGGTGCCCCCGGTGCAGTTGCGCCCTCTCCGAGCATGAGATCGCCACCGAGGGCTACCGGGAACTCACCCATGCATCGGTGTATCTGCTGTTTCCGCTGATCGACCGTGACGATGAGCACCTCCTGGTGTGGACCACCACCCCGTGGACCTTGAGCTCCAATGTGGCGGCGGCGGTACATCCCGAACTGACCTACCTCAAGGTCCGGCAGCACGGGAAGACCCTGTACCTCTCGGCCGGCGCGGAGCGCGTGCTGGGGGACGGGTATGAAGTGCTTGACCGGGTCACCGGTGCCGACATGGCCGGCTGGCGCTATCGCGGTCCTTTTGACGACCTGCCCGCGCAGCAGGGCGTCGCCCACCGGGTGATTCTGTGGGACGCGGTGTCCGACACCGAGGGCACCGGCATCGTCCACATCGCTCCCGGCTGCGGCAAGGAAGACTTCATGCTGTCCACGGAGTGGGACCTGCGGCCGATCGCCCCCCTGGATGAGTACGGCGTGTTCATCCCCGGGTTCGAACCTCTCACGGGGGGCACCGCGGCCGGCGTCGCGCCGTTAGTGTTCGACTGGCTGCGGGATCACGGCATCCTCTACCGAATCGAAGACTACACCCATCGCTACCCTGTCTGCTGGCGGTGCGGCTCCGAGCTTGTGTTCCGGCTGGTGGACGAGTGGTTCATCTCCATGGAGGAGTTGCGGCCGCGCATCATGGCCGTGGCGGAGCGCATCACGTGGATGCCTTCGTTCGGCCTTGAACGCGAGCTGGACTGGCTCCGGAATATGCACGACTGGTGCATCTCCAAGAAGCGATTCTGGGGTCTCGCCCTCCCGATCTTCGTGTGTCCGGAAGGCCACTTTCACGTGGTCGGCAGCGAGGAAGAGCTGAGGGAGCGCGCGGTCGAAGGCTGGGAGGAGTTCCGGGGGCATTCGCCGCACCGCCCGTGGGTCGATGCCGTGAAGATCGCCTGCCCATCCTGCGGCGCGCGCGCCGCGCGCATTCCTGACGTCGGGAACCCGTGGCTCGATGCCGGCATCGTCCCGTATTCGACTCTGGGCTACCGGAAGGGCGCGAGCACCTGGGCGGAGTGGTTTCCCCCCGCGTTCATCACCGAGTGCTTTCCCGGCCAATTCCGGAACTGGTTCTACAGCCTGCTGGCCATGAGCACGGTGATGGAGAACCGGGAGCCCTTCAAGGTCGTGCTGGGGCACGCATCGGTCCGAGACGAGCACGGCGAGGAGATGCACAAGTCCAAGGGCAATGCCATCTGGTTCGACGATGCGGCCGAGACCATCGGAGTCGAAGCCATGCGGTGGATTTTCAGCAGGCAGAACCCCTATGTGAACCTCAACTTCGGCATGGGGCAAAGCACGGAGGTCGTCCGCCGGCTTTCCACCTTGTGGAATTCCTATGCGTTCTTCGTGACCTATGCCAACGTCGATGGCGTCGATCACTCGAACCTGCCGCAGGCTCCGCCCGCGCCATCTCTCCTGGACCGGTGGATGCTGGCGAGGCTGGCCCAACTCGCCCGGGATGGCCGCGCCGCCATGGAGGGGTATGAGCTCGCCGCTTTCATCAAGGGGGCCGAAGCCTTCATCGACGACCTGTCCAACTGGTACATCCGGCGCAGCCGGCGCCGGTTCTGGAAGAGCCAATCCGATATGGACAAGCAGTCGGCCTATGCGACGCTCTATCATACGCTGCTCGGCGCCTGCCGGATTCTCGCACCGGTGATTCCCTTCCTGACCGAAGAGATCTATCAGAATCTGGCACCGTTGGGCTCCCCATACTCCCGAGGCAGCGTGCACCTGGAGGATTACCCCACCCTGGAACCCACGGAGCAGGAGAACGAGCTGGTGCGGACCATGGCGCTCGCCCACGAGATCGTCACCATCGGCCATGCGGCGCGCAACAAGGCGGGAATCAAGGTGCGGCAGCCTCTGGAGGAGATCGTGATCCGCGGCTGGCCCGCGGCGCACGAGGAGGCCTGGCCGCTGGTGGAACCCATCGTCCGCGACGAGCTGAACGTGAAACGAATCCGGCTCGCCGAGGAAGGAGAGCAGCTGGCGACACCGGTGGTGAAGCTCGACTTTGCCAAGCTCGGCCCGCGGCTGGGCGCCAGGGTCAAGGTGCTGGCACAGCGGGTGCAGGCGGAACCGTCGGCTGTCGCGCGATGCCTCGGCGCCGGCGCCGTGTGGACGACCGATCTGGAGGGCGCGCCCGTGGACGTCAACCCGGACGAAGTCACCATCCAGTACGTGTCGCCGCAGGGATGGGTGTTCCAGAGTGAAGGCGCTTTTGAGGCACTCCTCAACGTGACGGTGAGCGAGGCCCTTGCCAGGGAAGGCGCGGCGAGGGATCTCGTGCGGCATATCCAGAGCCTGCGCAAGGATGCCGGCCTGGAGGTCAGCGACCGGATTGCCGTCACTCTCTCTTCGATCCCGGGCATCGAGGCGGTTCTGGCCGAGCAGGGCGACTATGTCGCACAAGAGGTGCTGGCCGTCAGCATCGTAGTGGGCGACCCGGGCGACGCAGCGGCTACAACCCAGTTCACACTCGGTGACGCCACCGTGACCATCGGCCTGCATCGTGCCGGCAGCTAGGTGAGTGAGCGCCGTCTTGGAGTGCACCATCGGCGCGAGACTTACCGGAGCAGGTTTCCTGGTGCTGCCGGCGGACGCCATCGCGCGCCGGCGGGGATGACGCCATGCGTGCCGCGACTCCACTGGACCGGGCGTATCGCGCACTGATCCTCGGCGATGCGGTGATCGGGCTCGTCGCCTGGGTCGCCGCCTGGGGCATTCGTCGCTTTCTGGACGACGCGCTGGCCCGGCCGGTGAGCCCGCTCCCAAACCACCTGGCGTTGCTTCCGATCCTCCTGCCTCTGTGGCTGGCGGTGAATGCGTCGAGGGGTCTCTACCGGCGTCCGACCGCGCTGGGCCGCTTGCGGGAGTTCCAACTCCTGCTCCAATCGGCCATTGCCGTGCTGGCGGCCTCCATGATGTTGTCCTTCGTGGTCAAGGAACTGGAGGTAGCGCGGATGGTCGTATTCCTCGCCGCCGCGATCACGTTGATGCTGGTTACCGTTGAACGATCGCTGGTGCGGCGGTGGGCGATTCGCCGGGTGCGGAGCGGTGGGCCCTTCGTGCGCACGGCCATCGTCGGACACGGGGAGCTGGCGCGCACCATCGCCGGTCGCCTCGGCGGCCGCCCGGGCTGGCAGGCGGTCATCGGCTATGTAGGCCCCCCGGGGACCGAACGGCCCATGCAGCCGCTGGCGCGGCTGGGCGACCTGCCCGATCTCCCCGCGATTCTCGACGGCCACGGCGTGCACGAAGCGTACATCTCGATGCCCGACCTGCCACACCGGGACCTTCTTGATCTGGTCGCCCGATGCCACGGATTGCAGGTCACGTTCAAGATCGCGACCGACCTGTTCGAGGTCGTCGCGCTACGGGGTTCCGTGGATGAAGCATCAGGATTGCCGGTGGTGGAACTGGGCCCGGGCGCCCTGTCGCCGGGCGAGTCCCTGGCGAAACGGATCCTCGACATCGGGCTCTCATTGGCCGTAGGCGTTCTGGGCATCCCGCTGACGGCGGCCGTGGCGCTGGCCATCCGCCTGAACTCCAAAGGGCCGATCCTGTTCCGCCACACCCGCGTCGGCAAGGACGGCCGCACCTTCACCATGTTCAAGTTCCGCACCATGTACGAGGAAAGCGATCCGTTCCAGGAGGCGCCCCGGGACCAGCACGATCCCCGGATCACCCCCGTCGGGCGCTGGCTGCGGCGGACCAGCCTGG
>JALOPK010000179.1 GCA_025453925.1 Candidatus Eiseniibacteriota bacterium
GCGGCGGATGGCTGGCGCCTGGCCCGAAGCCGTGGGCTGGCGCTCGCCCTGGCCCTGTTGCTGCCCGCCGCCGCCGTCGGTCTCTACCTGCTGGTGGGCGACCCCGGGGCCGTGGCCGAGGAGGCCGCCGCCGAGCAGGCCCAAGCCCACGGGATGGCGGATCTGGAGGAGGCGATCCGCACCCAGATCGCGCATCTGGCCGAGGACCCCAAGGACGCCGCGGGCTGGGCCACCCTGGGCATGACCTACGCCGGCATCGGTCGCTGGCCCGAGGCGGAGCGCGCCCTGGCCGAGGCCTACGCCCTGGCGCCCAAGGAGGCCTTCATCGTCTCCGCCTACGCGGAGGCCCTGGCGGTTCAGGCGGGCCGGGACCTGAGCGGCCGACCCATGGAATTGGTCCGCGAGGCCCTGGAGCTCTCCACTCAGGACGAGAAGGCCCTGGAGCTGGCCGCGGTGTACGCCTACCAGTCCGGCGAGTATGCCCAGGCCGCCTACTACTTCCGCCAGCTCCTCAAGGTCCTGCCGGAGGACAGCCCCTACGCGGCGGACATCCGGGCCGCCATGCGCGAGGCCAAGGGGCGGGCCGAGGAGGCCGCCTTCGGGCCGCCGCTGGACACCCGCCCGGCCGATGCCGGGGGCGAGGGTGCTGCACCGGCCGCCACCATCAGCGGCCAGGTGGAACTGGCCCCGGACCTGGCGGGGCGGATCACCGGCAAGGAGTCCCTGTTCCTCGTCGCACGGCCGGTCAGCGGCGGGGGTACCCCCCTGGCCGGGCTCAAGACCACCGCGGGACTCCTTCCCGTTCCCTTCACCCTGGACGACAGCCTGGCCTTGCTGCCCGACCAACCCCTCTCACAACAGGACAACGTGACCCTCGTGGCCCGCATCTCCCTGTCCGGCGGCACCGAGCCCATGCCCGGGGACCTGGAGGGGGAGATCGGCTGCTTCATCGACCACACCCATCATCGGAATCACGAGTTGTTGGGCAATGTAGCCCCGGCGGACGTCTGCTTCGGGAGGGTCAAGGGGCTCCTGACGGAACGAGAGGAGAGCGAGCGCTTGACGCGCGAGGCGTGGCGCCGGCATCACTCGCAGTCGCTGCAGCAGGCCGCGCCACCTCAGGCACATCCGGGGTGACCGCCCGGGCCACAGTAGTATGTCTCGACGTGGATGCCCGATTCGTCTCGCTCTTGCTGACACGATCCACGCCGTACCGGGTCCGGATGCTACCCGGGATTGCTCAGGTAGTTGCGGATCATCAGCGCTGCGGTCGCCCCCTCGCCGGCGGCTGAGGCCGCCTGTTTGGTGGATCCCAATCGCACATCCCCGGCCGCGAACAGGCCCGGGAGCGAAGTCATGAGCTGGCCATCTGTCCTCACAAAGCCATACGGATCCAGGTCGGCCAGGCCTTGCACCAGGTTGCTGTTGGGCTCCAGTCCGATGAAGACGAACACGCCGTCGTACTGCCATTCCTTGCGTTCGCCGGTGGTGCGATCCCTGACCACGACCGCCTGCAGCCTGTCCTCTCCCTGAAACGCCTCAACGGCGTGGTTGACTGTCACGGACATGTCCGATCGCTTCGCCACCTTCTCCTGAAGGATGGCGCTGGCCTTGACCTGGGGTGCGAATTCGACGATGTCAACCCGGGACGCAAACTTCGTCAGAAACAGGCCTTCCTCGAACCCACTGTTGCCTCCGCCGATCACCAGGACCCGTTTGCCCTTGTAGAACGCTCCGTCGCAGGTGGCGCAGAAGTGCACGTTGGTCCCAACCAGCTCTTGCTCACCCGGGATGCCAAGCCTGCGGTAGCGCGCGCCCGTGGCGAGGAGGGCGGCCTTCGTGCCGTATTGGCCCCCGCCGGCCGTGGTCACGCAAATGTACTGCCCGTCGGGCGAGACGTCGGAGACCTCCTGCGCCTGGAGGATCTCCACGCCGAATCGCCGCGCCTGGCGAGTCAAGCGATCGGCGAATTCAGCTCCCGAGATCCCCTCATCGAAGCCGGGGAAATTGTCCAGCACTTGAGTGATCCCCGCTTGACCGCCGAGCCCGGCCTTCTCGATCACCAGGGTCTCCATGCCCTCCCGGGCGAGGTAGAGCGCCGCCGTGAGTCCGGTGGGGCCGCCCCCGATGACGATCGCATCGTAGAACGCCCGCTGTGCCTTGGCCTGCAGGCCGAGTTTCCCGGCCAGCTCGGCGTCGGACGGTTCGACCAGGATCGAACCATCCGGGAAGACGATCGTGGGAATGATCCGTTTGCCTCCATTCACCTGCTGCACGTAGGCCATAGCGGCGGGATCCTGCTCGATGTCGACACTGACGTACGGGATCCGCTGCTCGCCGAAGAAGCGCTTGGCGCGCTTGCAGTCGGGGCACCACACGGTGCTGTAGACCACGATGTTGGCTGGTTGCGGACCGCTCAAGCTTCGCCTCCCGGGGATGGCCGGACGCACCTACCGGCAATCATACTCCTGGACTCCAGAGGCACTCTCGCCGAGATGCGGTGGGTGGTGCCTGCCGCAGACCCCAGAGGCCTGGCGTCGCCAGCACACGCAGCGGCCGTGGATGCCTGCGCGACGGAGGCAAGTGCAGACGCGTGCCTCAGCTCGGAGCCCTACCTTGTCTCACTCCGGTTGACACGAAATGCATCGGATTGGTAACCGTGCCACCAGGGCTCGCGTTGAGGCGTGCGATTGTCCTTCGGAGAAGTCTCGCCGTATCAGGATCACGCCCCCCTTGGAGAGTGGTCGCCTGCGGCCCGCAGTTCAGGACCCGCTGAAGGCTGCGTGCCGGACGTTGTTCTCGCTAGAGGCGACGATGGGATTCGCCTGCCCTGGCCGCACTTCGTCCCGATGACTTTCAGCAGGCCAGGGAATCCATGGCGGGGGCCTCGCAAGGAGCGACGCCGGCAAATCAGACACATGCTCGTTTCTCGCCGGAGTCCGTGTGAGGGTCCGCTGATTCTGCATCTCCTGGTGGGCTCAGCGCTTGTCCGACTGACGGGGCCGGGCGACGGACAATTACGCGGCTCGACCGTTCAGGAGTCGGGCCATCTCCTCGGGGATTGGAGGTCAAGGATCCTCGCTCGATTTCTAGTGACAAGTGCCCAATGGTGGGTTCGTGCTCGAACCCGACCCCTTCGCTCGCAACTGCAATGTCCTTCGGACTACCATTCGTACTGGTACACGAAACGGGGGCAGAAGAGGCGGGCGAGCTGGGCAAGCCAGGTGAGAAGAAGTACGTCGTCACGGGGCCTGACATTCTGATGTGGAATGATGTGCTGCACGCATGATCGAGTCCAGACAGCCCGTCCTGGCTGGCGACGTACCCGTTGAGGGAGCGGATGTGCGGCTTTGGCTGGAGGCCCCATGAGTCTCACTCTGGTGCATACGATGCGTGCGTGAAGAGATGCTAGAATCCCCTGTCTGTTGGCGTCGTGTGATGGCGCGTCACATACAAGCGAATAGGCGACTCCCTCCACAGGGAGCGTCGATGAAGGAGATGAGGATGCAGAACAGATGCTCCACATCCGAAGTCCGCCATCTCCTGCCGCTGATCGTCACGGCTTCCGTGATGGTACTGGGTGCCTGCTCGCCGGGAGGCACTCCTGCTCCGAGTAGCGGTGACACGGAACCGCCCGATGCGGAGTCGGCGTCCCTGTCCGCCCCGGAGATGGAGCCCGGCAGCGAGCGCTTCGAGGAGTCCTTCGACGATCCTTCGCTGGCCGGATGGGAGACATCGCCAGGCGTCAGCGTCGTCGACGGTGCGCTGTCCATCCCCTCCGACGGCTTTGCCTTCCAGCCAGGCCGGTGGTCGGAGTTCTCGCTCTCGGTGCGTGCCCGCCGAAGCGGAGGCGGGCTGCTGGGTATTCGTTACGTGAGCACGGATGCCGGGGGCTACCTGTTGAGCCTGGGCGAGGAGGGGGCGTCACTGTCGCGTGAATCCGAAGGCTCGTCGGGCGAACTGGCCTCAGCCAGTGCGGCGATTCCGGCGGGTGGATGGGTCGAGGTCACGATCCGCGTGGTCGACGGTGAGCACGCGATCGCGCTAGACGGCGAGACGGTGCTGACTGCCAGTGATGCGGTGCCGCTGCGAGCGGGAGGACTTGTGCTCCGGGCGCAGGGCGACGCCCCCGGCCAGTTCGACGATATCTCGATCGGCCCGGCGGAGGGAATCCCTGCCATGCCGGCAACAACGACCGGACAGCCGGATGTCCAGACTGGGACATGGCGAAGACTGGGGGGGCCGATCGGCGGATTGGGGTACGACATCCGCTACAACTTCGCCGATCACAATGTCTGGTATGTGACCGATGCCTGGTCGGGTTTCTACATCAGTACCGACAATGGAGGGACGTGGGAGCTCAGCAACACGGGGATCTCCGCCCGCAAGCAGATCGACGGAATTCCGATCTTCAGTGCGACGGTGGACCCTCACAATCCCAACACGATTTGGATCGGCACGGACATCACGGCGGATATCTACAAATCCACGGACGGAGGACACACGTGGGTGGAGATGACCAACGGCGTGGATCCCGACCTGCGGCCGATGAGCTTCCGCGGCTTCACCGTCGATCCCCGCACCTCCGACATCGTGTATGCGATGGCCGAGATCGCCAGCCCGGCATGGACGCCGGATCACAGCCCTCGCAAAGGCACCGAGGGACTGGACATGACCCAAGGCATTGTCTACAGGACGACCGATGGCGGCCGCAGCTGGAAGGAGATCTGGCGAGGGGATAACCTTGCCCGCTACTGCTGGATCGATCCCCGCGATCCGGATGTGCTCTACATCTCCACCGGCATCTTCGACCGGGACGCCGCTAATTCGAGCGTTGAGGACGGATTGGCCGGGGGCGTGGGGGTTCTCAAGTCCTTAGATGGTGGAGAGACGTGGCGCGTGCTCAACCATGACAATGGACTGACCGACCTCTACATCGGCAGCTTGTACATGAAACCCCAGGAGCCGGACGTGCTGCTCGCTGCGGCCGGCCACAACACGTGGTCTCGCTCTGGCGCGGAGTTCACGGGCGGCATCTTCCTGACAGAGGACGGCGGCGAAACCTGGGAGCGCGTAATCGCCGACAACGAGATCTTCAGCACGGTCGAGTTCTGCGACTCCGATCCGGAGGTCGCCTACGCGGGAAGCAGCCGAGCTATCTATCGTAGCGACGATGGGGGACACAGCTGGCAGCGCTTCACTCGCTCCAACAACACATGGGGGTCTCCAGGAGTGGTGGCCGGCTTCCCGATTGACATGCAGTGTGATCCCGCAGATCCGGAGCGGATCTTCATCAACAACTACCTGGGCGGCAACTTCGTCTCGACAGACGGGGGCCAGACGTGGACGCTGTCCAGCGATGGCTACACCGGCGAGCAGGTCAATACCGTAATCGCCGCACCAGGTGCGGTCGTTGTCGGCAGCCGCAGCGGGGTATTCCGCTACGATGATGACGGCGATTCGGGCTGGATCGGCCTCGTCAATCCGCCGGAGGAACTCGGGGCGAAGTTCAACGAGATCATTGCACTGGCGATCGATCCGGGAGACCCGAACCATCTGCTGGCTGTCCCGATGGACCTGAACGGAGTCGTGTACAGCACAGATGGCGGTCAGAGATGGAAGGTGGGGAGTGTCTTCGGCCCCCGGCGCCTGGTGTTCGCACCCAGCGATCCATCGATCGTGTACGCAGCGGCCGAGACCGGACTGCATGTCTCGCACGACGGTGGCGTGAACTGGGAGGCGGTGGCCCATGAACAGGTCACCGGATTCACGCCATCGATCGTAGCCGTGCAGCCCGACGATGCCGACACCTTGTACGTTGGGCGGCCCGACGCTGGCGTACTGAAGACGCAGGACGGGGGTCAATCCTGGTCACTTCTCACGGCTGGGCTCCCCGAGGCGCCTGTCCTGGCTCTGGCGATTGACGCGGGCGATGTCACGACCTTGTTCGCCACCACCGGCGCAGGGCAGCCTTCGGTGGGAGGAGCGGGCGTCTTTCGAAGCACAGACGGCGGATCGACCTGGGCGCAGGTCACCGCCGGGCTCCCTCCTGAGGGGAGATTCCTGAACGTGGTGATTGATCCGACGAACAGCCAGACCGTCTACGTTGCCGATGTCCTTTCGGGGGTGTACGTCTATTCGGATGGCGGCACGACGTGGGCCTCCCTGAACATCGGGCTCCAGCACAGGGAGGTCAATGCATTGTCCATTTCTGCGGACGGTCGGTACCTGTATGCCGGCACGTGGGGAGATGGGGTGTACCAGCTGGTGACACACTAGGAGCGCGACGATCAATTCCCGCCCGGTTCTGGTCCGCCGAAGATAGGCCAGGCTCGTCCACGCGATCACGGTGCAGGCAGGGAAGTATCCTCCTGCATGGTCATCTCTCGGCAGGCTTGCGGTGGACGGTCAACGAGTTTGTCGCCGGGGAGGACGCTGCAGTACCTGCCCCCGTTCTCTGTACCAGGGTCTATGGTAGACCGTGTACTCTGCGGAGGAGGGGGCCACCGTGCTTAGGGAGTGCATACCGGGAATTGGGGCGCGGAAGCCACTCCCAGCACGGTCTTGCCTACAGTGGCTGCCCATTGCCTTGAGGCGATGACGGGATTCGTCCCTCGGCCTCGCCTCAGGACGCTTCGCAGGACCCATGGTTGGGATTCTGCAGGACCCGACGGCGCGTCAGACCCTTGCTCGCCTATCCCCGGATTCCGTGTGAGGATCTGCTGATTCTGGCCTGCGTGGGGACCCAGACCCTTGGCCGTCTCCAGGGGCGAGGCAACAGGCAATA
>JALOPK010000180.1 GCA_025453925.1 Candidatus Eiseniibacteriota bacterium
GAACGTCCACGCCATGAATGACCTCGGTCACTTCCTTGGGATGCTCTGATGCGGATGGCGCCTTCATGTGCGTGCTCCCCTCTTCGATAGCGGCATCTACCCCTGAGAGGCTTGAAAGATGGGCAGTGGGGGTTACCCTGCCAAGCCAGGAATCCGGGCTGTCTTCTGGCCACTATTCTAATATTAGAATAGTGGCCAGAAGAGATGGGTCGAAGGAATCAGAGGTAGGCTGCGAGGGTGGGGAAGTCGTACTCCACGTAGGGGACAGCCTGCTCGATGCGGCCCCGACGGCCTTGCATGAATCGGGAGACCCATGAGTCGGTGAGACGGTCGACATCGAAGCTGCGGTGAATCACCGCGTAGAGGTCGATCTCGCGGAGCTTCAGAAACCACGGGATCTCGCGCAGCCACGCGGAATCGAGGCGATTCTCCACGCGGTAGCCTTCGAGGAAGCGCGGCATGAACTCATCGCAGACAGAGGTCGCATCGGGCCGGTTGGTGATCATGTAGAACAGCACGATGGCGATGTCGTAGGCGAACCAGCCATACGAGCAGTCGTCGAAATCGAAAAGCGTGATGCGTCCCTCCGAGTCGACGAGCATGTTTGATCCATGAGCGTCGAAGTGGATGAGGCCATAGTCGTCCCGACCCTTGACCAGGGAGCCAAGGTGACTACGCACTTCCCAGTAGCGATCGATGACCAGGGCTTGGTCCGACGGCAGATTCGCCTCGATGTCCTGGATTTCGGCATCATCCCATTCCGGGCGTTTCCACGCGAGACAGGGCGGCAGGTAATCCTTGGTCAGGCGATGCATGCGCCCGATCAGCCTGCCGTAGGTTCGATACAGCTCCGGCGACCATCCGGCCTGCCATGGGGGCTCCCCCTGGGCCTTCACGAAGGCAGTGGCCAGAAACTGCCCGCCGTGGCCATCGTCGAGAGACTCCACCAGTTTCCCGCGGGCCGACTCCGCGGCCCGCGCCACGGACACGCCCTCCCGCGCCAGGTAGTTGATCCAATCCACTTCACCGTGAACCAGGTTCTCGCTCCGTCGCGAGCCGTGACCAATCCTCAGGATGTGGGATTCGGAGCCACAACTGAACTCGTAGATGAAGCTCTCGAACCCGCCCAATTCGTGCACACTCTCCTCGCCGATGCCGAACCGCTGCATGGCCTCGCGCAGTATCGCCTGGTTGAATCGGGCCTTGATCCGTTTGTCCATGGTCGGTCGGCCTCAGCTCAATGGAGCTCTCTCTCGGATCAGCAAAGCGCTGTTGGACATCGGCCGCTCATGCGTGGCCAGAACATCAGATAGCCCGTCGCCGCACCATCACCTGCCAAATGGGGACGGCTCAGCCGCGCGCACTGCCAGGGGGCCCTTTGGGAGTGGCGTCCTCCCCACGATCTGCACAAGCCTATTCCGCTTCGCTCTATCGCGGCTGGAAGCCGCTCCCACAGCAAACCACTGCCATTCCTGCGCGTACAGTTCGCGCTTCACATGTATCCGGTGGCATCGTCGGCCAGGATACCCCTTTGATGCTGGTCACGGTCAACTGTGAACTGTGAACCGTGCACTCCGTCACGGCAAATCGAAGTCGTGTTCGCCGGAGTAGTTCGTGCGCGCGAGCTCAAGCCCGCCGCCGGTCACCGCCACCACCACGTACGTCCAGTTGTTGGCGATGTCGCCGACACCCGTCGCGGTCGACCAGGTCAGGGTGGGAGCAGCCACGACAGCCCGGCGATTCGTGAAACCGACCATATCCGGGTCGAAGTACGCATCGTTTGCCTTGCCGAAGACCCAGTAGGCTGCGGCTCCCGGCACGTCATCCCAAGCAAGCACGTGCTGCGTCCCAATCCTGGATCCGGACAACACCGGCGCCACGTAGTAGACCGCGTGGCTGAACTCGGACGTGCTGCTGTCGATGGCAGTGGCCGTGGCGGTGATGCAGTAGTTGTCAGGCACCGTCGTGGCAAAGGACTTCGTGAAGGCCACATTGCCAGAAGCGTTGGTCGTCACCGTGCTGAGACCCAGGAAGGTCTGGCCTTCGCCATACCCGCTGAAGTGCGGCGTCTGATTGGAGAAGAACTCCAAGGCGAAGAGCTGGCTCGGGAGGCTGTTGAGTGTACCCGAGATGTAGGTGGTGCCTCCAGCAGTGGCAAACGAAGCGAGCACGGGGAAGTTCTGGAGGTTGTTTGCACCGGTGTCCGAGTCGCCGGGATCATTGGCGGTTACATCGTCATTACCGAGGTCAATGCCGAGGCCCCCATTGTAGTAGTTGTGGTGAATGCGATTCGACGAAATGGCAATGGAGTGACACGTGTCATCAATAATCACACCCCCGAGGCCAATCGAATGCCATCCGTTGAAGGCGATGATGTTCAACTGGCCCGGGCCGATGCCGCCGATGATGCCGTGGGAAGCGCCGTTGTCGAATTGCACCCCGGCGCGGAAGTTCCCGAGGTCGCCGGTGCCGGCGAAGTCGGCTCCGATCACGTTCCCTTGAACGCGGTTGCCCGTAGCCGTGGCGCCCGTGATGTGGACCCCCGCCCCGCCAGCACCCGAAATGAGATTGAACTCGCCGGCGGTCCCGTTGCCGCCGATGAGGTTGTTCGAACCGCCATCGATCCGGATATTGTCAAGGCCGTTCCCTCCGTAGAGGCCGGGAACGCTCATGCCCGTCACATCGGTGCCGATGAAGTTGTTCTGGATAGTGTTGAAAGAACCGTCCTCACCGGTTATGTAGATCCCCTCGGAATGTCCCGTGATGATGTTGCGGTAGATCGCCGCATTTCCCCCGATCAGGTTCCGATCGGAGTTATGTAGCCAGACCCCGTATGAGCCTGAGGAGTGGACGATTGTCCCCGTGACGTCGAGTCCGATGTAGTTCCGTTGAATCGTGCAAATGCGTCCACTCGCACCCGCCGCAGCATCATTGTAGACCCAGATACAGGTGTTCCACCGATTCAGAACCAGCCCGCGAACCAGGCAGTTCGGCGCACGGACATCGATGCCGTAGTTGTTGTTGCCGCCCGAGCTGCTACTCCCCTCGATCTCGATGAGCGGCACGCCTGTGTAGCCCGCGCCTCCCTGGGTCCATCCGTCGATGGACGTGGGGCCGTTGATGGTCGGGTAATCCGTGAGTGGTGAGATGGTGTGGGGGCCACTACCGGCAGCGCCGATGTGGAACAAGATATCGTCCGCCCCGAGATTCATGTTGGCGTCGATGATCGCCTGTCGCAGCGAACCGGCGCCACTGTCGCTGGTGTTGGTCACCGTGTATGTGGCCGAGACGGCTGTTCCCGCCCACAGGGCGACCAAGACCGTCAGAACCAGCCAGAGACCAAGGCGGGTCCTTGGGTGCCAAGGGCGCAGGTGATCAGTCGAACTCATCGTTCCTCCCTCTCGGTGAAGCACTCTTCCCGGCTCCAGCAATGGCATCACGTGGCCCGCGAGGACGGGCCGCCGCGATGCAGCGGGAAATCGAGGCAACAAGATAGCTGGTATCCGCTGTCGTTCAACGTCAGGGGCCCTGAAGTGAGGGCGCCTATCCCGCACAGGAGGCGGGTGCGGGAGACGGAATCGTGCGCCTGGCAGATGCCGGCTATGATCGCGAGTGGTGGCGGATGACACTCAGTCCCCCGTGGGAGTCCGTCGCTGATGTCTGGCGCCACGCCTTGATCGTGCCTGGATCAGCCAGATGACGGCAGTCATGCAGGCGGTCTCGATGAGCAGCAGGGCCTGGTCGCCCGCGGTTGCCGCGGAGAAGGAGTTCGCCGCAGCACCGACGACGGTCGCTCCGCGGCGTCCCCATTCCACCTCGCGATCAGGCCGGCCAGGGAATTGAGGCGCATAAGATAGCGGGTGCTTGCCCGCGATAGCGAGAACTGTGGCGGAACAGGGAATCACGCAAGATGCTCGACGAGGAACACGCCCCAGAACACGACCAGGATCAGCGCCCAGTTCCTCACCACCCAGCGGCGCAGGTGCGGCGTGAGCCGCCGGCCATTCTTCAGGCAACGGGCTCCCGTGAGCCAGCCAGGCCTCGCGATGGGCTCACCGAAGGACTTCCCGCCTTCCACCCTCGCAGGTGGGAGGCGCAGGGCCTGCTTCAATACCGCCGCAGAAGGATGCGGACTCTACTGCACGACGACGATGCGCTCGCCAAACACCTCTCTGCCGGCGGAGACTCGGCACAGATAGCTGCCGGGTCCCGGCAGGTCAACCGTCACCTGGTGTTCTCCGGGGGTGAAATACTCATCCAGGACATCTCGGATGTGCCTGCCTGCAAGATCGAACAGGCGGAGTTGCACCCGTCCCTCGGTGGAGGTCGTGAACCGGATGGTCGTGCTATGCCGCGCGGGGTTCGGCGAACAGACAGAATGCAGGCGGTGTGCCGCACGATCGTCGGGCCTGGCCGACAAGGCATCTGAAGACAGGCGCACGGCAGTGACTACCGGCGAGATCGTACTGTCGCTGGTGGCAAGCGACACTCGATACTGCAGATAGCGCCAGGCGGGGGAGGGAAGGTTGCCGGGATTCGTCATCGGGGGCGACCACTCAGCAAGTGACACAGGATCGGCACCCCCGCGAACCCGCAGTTCCACGCCTGTCCCCACGGGCTCCGCTGAATCCCAGGAGATGCTGGCGAACGTGTCCGGCCCCGCGTCGAGAATCGAGCTCAAGAGCGTTCCCTCGGCCTGGAATTCGGTGATCTCCCACCAGGCGACCAGGTCGTCGTCGAAGCCGGTCCCAAGCAGATCGAGATCTCCATCGTTGTCCACGTCGGCCAATGCGACACTGCTGGTGTTACCGAGACTCCCGGCTACCGAATGGCGGGTGAACGTCGCTCCATCGATGTTTTCCCACCACGCGAGCCCTGCATTACTCCATGTCGACGCAGCGACGTCGAGGTCACCGTCTCCATCGATGTCGGCCGCAACCACGTAACCCGTGCCGGAGAAGTTGCCGCAGATGAGTTGCTCGCTCCAGGTAGGCGGATTCCCTGCATCATTGCGCCACATCCTGATATCGCCAAGGTCCATCGCGGCGCCGATGACATCGATGTCACCGTCACGATCCATGTCGCCGGCCGCGAGCCCGTGGATACCGGTGAATCCCGTGGCAATCACATGTTTCGTCCATGTGTCAGAGGCTACGCTGTCGCGACGCCACCACGCGATCTCCTGGGCGTTCCAGGCTGCGCCCACCAGATCCTCCACGCCGTCCGCATCGACATCGGCGACGGAGAGCCGGCAGCCGTAGTCGAAGGCATCGTCGATGATCTGGGTGGTCCACTGCACCGGGTCGCCGCCGTCGTTTCGCCAGAGAACCACGAGGTCACCCTCGGCGGCGGCTCCCATCACATCGAGGTCGCCATCGCCATCCATGTCTGCGGCACAGACTTCGTGGGCCCCGTCGAAGGCATCGGAGAGCACGAACTTCGTCCACACGGGCGGATCGCCGCCTTCGTTTCGCCACCACGCAATCTCGTCACCCTCGTATGCCGAGCCAAGGACGTCGCCGTCGCCATCCATGTCGAGATCGGCGGCGAAGATTTCGCAGGGTCCGTCGAAGGAGTCATCGATCATGTGCGTGGACCACTGAGGCGGCGCTCCGCTTTCGTTGCGCCACCAGGCCACGGCATCCCCGAGAAATGCGGACGCGACCACGTCCAGGTCTCCGTCAGCATCGATGTCCTGGGCACAGACCGACATGGCCGCATCGAAGTTGGAGTCTATGTAGTTCTTCCGGCAGGAGGAGCGGGCAGTCGATGCCAGCGTCAGTTGGCCGGGCACTGAGAGCCAGGACGCCCCATCGGTGGAGTCGAACGCCGCGCCCCATTCCGCCACGGGCCCCGGGACTCCCGGGCCATGGGACCAATCCGTCTGCTCGACCTCCGTGGCGTGAGAGGACAACGAAAGACACAGTGCGACGAGTGCAACAAACCGCACTCTCATGGGAAATCCTCCTTTGGTAGTGGTGCGCCGGCAGGGAAGAGCCCTCGTATGTGCAAACGTGAGCACCAGCACGAGGTGCAAAGGCCATGCCACTCATACCGAATGGAGGAGCCGCTTGCGCGACAGGGGGCGCGCCAACCGCGGAGATGCTCAATCGTACGCATGCGGACGCCGGTGTGCAGGAACGGACAGCGTGTGCCTCCTCGGACGCGGGCTCAGGATATGGCCGAACTGCAGCCAACGAGAGCGTCTCGTCATCGCCAGCGCCTGGAACATTGACCGTCCGCAGGGGTTGACCAGTAGGTCCAAATGGCGATGTTGAAGGCGTCAGAGTACACGGCTTTCGGAGGCTACTCACGTGCCCGAACTTCCCGTCGAATCCTGGTCAGTCACTCAGGCGATCACGTCCCGAACTTCACAGCGCACCTACAATGGACACGCGCTCACGCCCAACACGCGGGCCGCGCTGGAGGCCGCACTGCGGCAGCCACCGCCTGCTCCGTTTGGGAATTCGATCCGCTTGGCCGTGCTGGACACGACCACCGCGGAATCCCGTGTTCCTCTGGGCACCTATGGCATCATCCGGGGGGCGAAGAGCTTCTTGGCGGGAGCTGTTCACCGGGGCGAGCATGCCGAGGAGGACTTCGGGTTCGTCCTCGAATGGGCGATCTTGAGGGCTACGAGCCTGGGCCTTGGCACTTGCTGGCTGGGAGGGACGCTCCGGCGCCACGAGTTCGTTGCCGCCATGGAGATCGAGCCCGGCGAGTACATCCCCGCGGTGAC
>JALOPK010000181.1 GCA_025453925.1 Candidatus Eiseniibacteriota bacterium
GCATAGGTGGGGAGGGTCATGGGATCAAAAGGCCCTCCTGGCCAAATCCAGAGTTCGAACCCCGAAATCCGAGATGGGAAACATCACGACTGAGGGAACAGTGAATCGAGACCCGGCAGTCTCCAATCGGCAGTCGGCAATCATGCTGCTGCACGGTGAGTATGGAAACAGCCGGCAGTCGGCAGTGGGGTGTATGCGGTGCGGAATCCCCTCGATTCCAGTTTGCGAAAGGGAGGTCAGCAGACAGCGCGCAGACCCTGATCATCTCTTTTGATGGCAGCCCGTGGCGGGACGCTCGTTTGAGAGCACACGGCCACGGGGATCGTGGTGGGACACCTCGGACTGTAGCCCCGGCGCTCTGCGCCGGGCGGCACGCCGCAGAGCGGCGTGGCTACAACCAGCCAGCGTACTCTCAACCTTGAAAACCCTGGGTGCCTTCGCACCCAGAGGCCCGACTGACCACTGATAGCTGACCACTGACGACTATTCCCCGTCAACTATCCGCGCGGCGGGCCGGTTGCCCATAGATCGCGGCAATGACGTCCTCCATGGGCGGATCGTCGACGCTGAGATCCGCGATGGCGTACCGATCGAGCATGGCGCCGATGACGCGATCGATAGCGACCTCATCGGTCGCCACCTCGAGTTTCACGCCGTACCCCTTGTGCTTCATCACCGACACCCCCGGCATCTCGAATCCTTCCCATGTCTGTCGCAGCTTGAGGGAGATCGTCTTGGTCTTGATGTAGTCGCGCTTCAGCGCCGATACCTTGCCGTCGAAGATGATCTCGCCATGGTTGATCACGACCGCACGGCTGCAGAGCACCTCCATGTCCCCCGCGTCGTGCGACGTCAGGAACAAGGTGATGCCCTCCTCCCGGTTGAGCTCGAGAATGAGGTCGCGGATCCGCTGCTTGATGGCCACATCGAGGCCGATGGTCGGCTCGTCCAGGAAGATCACGCGAGGCCGGTGGAGCAGCGACGCGGCGATCTCACAGCGCATGCGCTCGCCGAGCGAGAGCTTCCTCACGGCCGTCTGCAGGTGGGGGCCAATCTCGAACATCTCCACCAACTGCGCCGTCCGGGTGCGGGTGTCGTGCCGGGTGAGACCGTAGATTCTGCCCAGGAGATCGAAGGAATCCTGCGGCGGGAGATGGTACCAGAGTTGGGATTTCTGCCCGAACACCACGCCGATGTCGCACGACAGCGCCGACCGTTCCGACCACGGTTCTCTGCCGAGCACCGATGCACGCCCTGACGTCGGGTAGAGGATGCCCACCAGCATCTTGATGGTGGTAGACTTGCCGGCGCCGTTCGGGCCGATGAAGGCCAGACGTTCGCCTTCGGAAGCGGACAGGGTGATCCCCTTGACCGCGACGATATCCCGGCAGACGGGGCGGAGCATGCCGCGGATGCTGCCGGCCAGCCCGGGAGCCTTGTCCCGGACGGTGAACACCTTCTTCAGGGACGCGACTTCGATGATGTTCACGGCGAGCCCGTGAAGTAGTCCACGGCGCCCACCGCGGGACTCCCTGTACCCTCGGCCCCCGCGCGAAAGGCGGTGACGCGGAAGAAGTGATCCGCTCCGTCGTCTTGCGCCGAGCCCGGCGCAACGGCGGTCGTGTCCGTTGAAGAGGCCAGGAGCAGCTCGTTGTCAGGTGCGAAATAGGATTCCGTGGACACGAAGACCCGGTAGCCATCGGGGGCGAGCGGAAGGCCGCAGGTGTCCGTGGTCACGGGGCTCCACCGCAACACAACCGATGACCCTGCCGCAGTCGCTCCCATGCCGGCCACCGCATCCGGAACGCCGCCGCCGTGGGGATGCTCGTACGCGCCGATGTCCCGCGGCGGGGCAGACGCGCGGGCCTTGATCGCGGTGTGTTTCACATACTCAAGGTCTGCGGGGTGGTCGGGCAGACAGGCATCGGCCAGACTCGTGCCCGCGTCGATGCACGCCGATCCCGTCGCGGGCCAGAATTCTTGCGCGCCTTCGTTCCCGAATCCCGGCGCCGATCCCGCGACGACACCTCCCAGATTGTGTACCTCGCCCTCCAGCGTGCCGTGGCAGTTCACCCATCCCGTCTTGAACCAGTCATGACGGAGGTCGAGCATGCCCGTGGCATCGAGCATGGCGAGGTGCGTTCCGGTGGCGCTCACGTAGGCCAGCGTATTGCGGCAGTCACAGGACTCGTCGTTGGTCGAGAGGCGGAAGAGAGTCGTATTGCCTGAGCGGGTTGAAACGACGGTGTTGTTGAAGAAGTGAAGCGTGCCCTTGCGGTAATGACCCGTGGTGCCCGAGTCTCCTCCATAGTGGCAGATCTGGCTGTTGCCGGCGCCGTCGGGCTCGATCAGGACATTGCCGTAGACAAAGGTCTCCCGGTATGAGGGGTCATCGTACAGCTCGGAGTAGTCGCTGTCTACCAGGTCGAGCTGGCGGTTGCCGCTCTCGATCCAGTTGTATCGGATCACGCAGCCTGAGGAGCGGTCTTTGAGGTTGTTGCCGGGACACCCCGCGCGCAGGGGACCGTAGTGATTGCGTTGGTAGGTGATGCCCTGCGCTTCGCAGTATGAGTTGTGTTGGTAGATGGAGCCGGAGATCCCGTTGTCGTAGATGCTGCACCCGTCTACCATGACGTCAGCGGACTGCCAGGCAGTGAAGAGGCCGTTGGCGCAATCGTCGAACACGCAATTGCGAAAGGTGAGGTACTCGCCCTTCTCGACGTACACCGCCGACGCACTGGTGGAGTAGGCCGTGCCTCCGTCGAAGGTGTAAGGGGGGCGAGCGCTCCGGATCCGAAGGCCTTCAATGATGATGTGGGCGGGCATGCAGTCCGGCGGCACGTTCGCGCCGCCGATCTTCACCACGCCCCGCTCGCGATTCCAGTAGTTGAGCTGGGGGCGGGTCGTGGCATTCTCACCGCTCACCACTGGGAGCTCTCCAGTTGGCGAGGGAAGCCCGCGGACCACGAGGGGAGCGGCCGGGGATCCGACGCGGCAGATCACCCACTTCTCGCGATAGGGCTCGCTCCGCCAGTGAATCACGACGCTGTCGCCGGCGGCCAACGACTCCCACGGCACGGCGCCGATGCTGTCGTATGCATGGCCCGGGCCGACCTGGTAGACGGTGGCGGAAAGCGCGGTGGGCAGGAGCGAAAGGGCGGCCACGCGCCAACATGCCGCCGCGAGGGCATTGCGAGCGCAGCGTCCGGATGGGGCAGCAAAGGCCATCATGCGGCCCCCTCCCCTCACGAAGACCGCGGCAGCGTGAACCAGAACGCGCTGCCTTCGCCCGGTGTGCTGGCGACGCCGACCCGGCCATTCAGTCGTTCCACGATTCTCCGCACGATGGAGAGCCCCAGCCCGTGTCCAGGCGTCCGGCCGTCGTGAAGGCGAGTGAAAGGAGCGAACAACGCCGCCTCCTCCTCGGGACTGATCCCGTTGCCGTTATCCTGCACCGAGAATCTCACGAAATCGCTCTCACCGGCCCCCTCGATGACGATCCGAGGCGGCCTGCCGCCATGAAGCAGCGCGTTGCTGAGGTAGTTCACCCATACTTCCTCGACCCACGGTCCATGGCCCAACGCAGTCGGCAGCGTGCCGCGGACAACGATTTCCGCATCGAGCTCCGCGGTGATGTGCGAGAGCCTGAGCATCGCCTCGCTGACGATCAGCCCCATGTCCAGCGGCACCGCCGCCACCTCTCGGCCTTTCCTGACTCCCGCCAGGAGCAGCAACTCGTCGATGATGGTGTTCATCTTCACGCTGGCGCCGAGCACGGCGTCGAGGCATTGGCGGATCTCTCCGGGCTCCATGGCATCCCGATGGTCGATCAGTTGTTCCGCGAATCCGCGGATGACGCCCAGAGGGTTCCTCAGGTCGTGGGCAACGGTGTGGCTGAAGGCATCCAGTTCCTCGTTCTTCGCCTCCAGCTCACGGGTGCGCTCGCGAAGTGCTTCCTCCGCCTTCTTGTGTGATGTGATGTCCTCGGCGACGGCAACGAGGCCGAAGGGGGCGCGAAACACCCTCGTACGCAGGTAGCGATCTCGAAACGGCCCTTCGACTTCCTGAGCCCGGCCCGTCTCCAGGGAAGCGCGATACGCCCCGTAGGAGGCCGTCTCTACCACCTCAGGAAACAAGACGGTGAGCGATTCCCCTTCGATATCCGTCACGGCACGCCCCGTGAAATGCGCGTATGCATCGTTGCAGTACAGTACCGTCATGGAGTCATCAAGGGCGAGCACCGGCGACTGGACGCTGGCAAGGAGGCTCCGAAGCCGCTCCGTGCTGGCGGACAACTCCGCCTCATGGCGCGCCCGCTCGACCGAGTATCGAACAACCCGGGCAAGCATGACCGGGTTGATCGACGAGGCGACCAGGTAGTCCTCGGCGCCGCGACGAACCGCCTCGATGGCGGCGCCATCGTCGGCCGCGTCAGCGAGGATGACGACGGGGATGCGTCGTGCGTCCGGTGAGACGCTCCTCAATGCCTCGAGCCCCCCGTTCTCCGCGAGTTCCGGGCTGACCATCACGAGATCGACGATGCCGGTCCTGATCTGCTCGAGACCGGCCTCGATTGTGGTGCGTGAATCAGCAGGGATCGGCGCGGGAAGGGCTCCGGCCAGCGCCGAAGCCACCAGAGAAACGCGCCGAGGGTCGGCATCGAGCTGCAATACCCGGAGCGTGTGTGCGCTATTCGTGTGCACGGTGGACCTCGTGGGCGACGGAACGAGCCGCGATGCCCGCAGCCTCAGGCCCTGATTACGATGACCATTGCGGGAACAACTTCACGCGGGCCGCGCCCCGTCGCAACTGTGGTGTTCCCGGAAAACAACGGGCCATCCTGCGGCGGCGGCGAACATGGCGGCTCGTTGACGTGGCCCCTGGGGCTCTCTCATCCCCTCCGGAGCCTGAGCGCCCACCGGTACACCTCGAAGTAGCGTTGTGCGGAGTCATCCCAGGAGAACCGCGTGAGCATGGCGGCTTTGCGCATGCCATCGACGTGGGAGGGCCGGTTGTGGAAAGCCCATGTGGCCCATCCCGCCGCATCCGCGAGGGCGCCGGGCGTCAGATCGTTGAAGGCGAAGCCCGTGCCTTCACCCGTCTTCTCTTCGTAGCACTGCACAGTGTCCACCAGTCCACCGGTGGCCCGGACAATTGGCAGGGAGCCGTATCGCAGTGCGTAGAGCTGGCCGAGACCTCCCGGCTCGAACCGGGAGGGCATGAGAAAGAAATCGCTCCCGGCGTAGATCTGGTGGGCGAGCTCCTCGCTGTAGCCGGCGACGCTGGCCGCACGTCCAGGCCACCGTTCCCCGAGCGCGCTGACCTCCTTCTCCAATGCCGGGTCGCCTGCGCCGAGGATCACCACCTGGACATCGAGATCCAGAATGCGTGGGAGGGCCTCCAAGAGCACATCGATCCCCTTTTGCCAGGAAAGCCGCGTCACCATGCCCAACAGGGGCGTACCCGGATGGGGCTCAAGTCCCAATCGGCGCTGGAGTGCCTCCTTGCATGCGGCGCGGGAAGACCTGGTCTCCACCGAATAGCGGACAGGAATGTATGGATCAGTCTCCGGATTCCAGATGGCGTAGTCGATGCCGTTCAGGATTCCGACCAGGAAGTCATGACGCTCCCGCATCATGCCCTCCATCCCCTGGCCGAGGGGCGAACTCTGGATTTCCCACGCATACGTGGGACTCACCGTGGTCAACACCGTCGAGTGCGCGATGCCGCCCTTCAGCAGAGACACCTTCCCGTGGTACTCCATCTCCAGGAAGGTGAAGTGCTCCCAGCCAAGGCCCGTGTACGGCATCTGCTCGGCGGGGAAGTTGCCCTGGAAGTCGATGTTGTGGATGGTGAGAACGCTGGCGGCACGCCCCAGCGGCGTGGTGCGCTCCACTGAATTGAGGTAGACGGGAGCAATCGCGGCGTGCCAGTCGTGAGCGTGCACGATGTCGGGAAACCATTGGGTGGCGTGGCACAGTTGCAGCGCCCCCCGGCTGAGAAAGACGAACCGCTCGAGATTGTCGCCGAAGGCATCTCCCGGAGGACCATACAGCCAGGGCCGGTTGTAGAAGTGGTCGTGTTCGAGGAAGAAGACCGCGACATCCTGATCAACCCGGCGCAGTACCGCGCCCCACTCCTCCCGGGGACCCATGGGCACGCCCAACGCGATCGGCAGCTTCTCCAGGCCTTGGCGATTCACGCTCCCATATCCGGGAAGCACCACCCTGACGTCGAGCCCCATTCGCGCCTGCGCGATCGGCAACGCGCCCACCACATCGGCGAGACCCCCGGTCTTCGCGTAGGGAACGCTCTCGCTGGCGATGTGCAGCACCTTGAGGGCGGGGCCCTCGGGACGGTCAGACGCGGGCTGACTCATGGTGATTCCTCCTTTGGTGCCGCACGACCTCGGCGAGTGGTGGGCAAAACAGTCATGCGACGGCGTTGACGGCAAGGGGCTCAAGGGTGAGCAGCGAGACCTCGGGCGGGCAGTTCACCCGCACGGGTGGCGCCACGACGCCCACGCCCCGCGTAATGTGGATGGTGGAGGAACCGATGCGGTGCGTCCCTGAGGAAAACGTCCGCCCCGACCGGATCGGAAGAAGAATGGGCCCGAACCCGGGGAGACACACCTGCCCACCGTGAGTATGCCCCGACAGCACCAGGTCAATGCCCCAGGCGGCAGCAGCAGCGAACACATCGGGGTTGTGGCAGAGCAGGATCCGC
>JALOPK010000182.1 GCA_025453925.1 Candidatus Eiseniibacteriota bacterium
CCCGGCGATTCCGAGATGCACCGGGTACCGACAGCTCACCTCATACCCGTCTCTGAGGGGGAGGATAAGCAGCGAGCCCGGCTCCAATGCGATGCCGGCGTCGTCGGCAATTTCCTGGATCCTGCGTTCCATTTCGGAAGTCGGGACCCTCACGGCGTTCTGGACGTAGCCGCTGAACTTGCTGTCGAAATCCATCGAACGCCAGAGTGCGCCGCCCACCGAGTAGAGCAGTGCCAGCACTAAGGCGAGAAAGGCGAATCCACCGAGTCGTTTCATTGTAGGACCTCCGCGGCTTTGTCAGCCCACGCAACGAACCTCAGATCACCATCCCTGGGGTTTCCCTCCACGAGACGCACTCCCTCGATGTACGGATCACCCAGGGCGAACCTGAGGGAGAACGTGCCCTCGGGATCCGGATCGGTCACCCGCAGCGAGAAACGAAGCAAGCGACAGCCGGACTTCATGACCGGCGCAAACGAGAACCGAGTATAGCGATCCACCCTGATGTCCGTCAACGGAAGGGTCGCTTCACGGAACATGCGTCCGGTCGTCTCGTCCTCCAAAACAAGGCGCACGTCGGCGGATCCCCGGGGGTCGCCGCTGAACACCACGTCGATAGCGGCCAGCCCGGGCCGGGAGCACACGAACGTCTGGCCCACTACCGCTCCGCTGGAAAGCGTTTCCAGAACGATTCGATCGGCGTCGCACTGGCGGGCGTCGATCACCAGGTCCGCGGGCCATTCCATCGGCCGGTAGTGCCCGCGGAGCTGCAGAATGCCCGCCGCGTTGCAGGCGGTCGCGGCAACGGCCACGGCCACGGCCATCCCCGGCACGGGGAGCGACCCGATCCCCCTCCCGATCAGGAGCGCAATCACCCCCGTCAGAGGGAAAAGGAAACGCCCCTGCACCTGGTTTGATGACCCCAAGGTCAGCATCCATCCGAACACGGCGGACGCCAGGAGCAGCCATATCGGCACCCACCGGCTGTTGCCCTCATGGCACCGAAGGACCCAACCCAGTGTGGCAAGCGCCAACAAGACGGACCAGACCGCCGTGACACCGGTGAGAGGCTTGACATCCATCCAGCCGAACCGGGCCCAGTAGGATGTCAGCAACTCCGGCACCAACCCCAAGTAGTCCTTGGAGCCCACCTCCGCGACAGGGAGCGTCAGCCTCTGAAGAAGCCCGCGTTGATCACCGCCGCCGGACCACTGCAGCGTGAGAAACGCGGGCCCCGCCACCGCCAATGCTCCCAGCCCGAACAGCAGGATCAGCAACCTCAGCCGCTTGGGACGAGCCCCGGCAATGAGAAGAGGCGCCACGGCGAGGTACGGGACCGTGTTGAGCTTCACGCCGATGGCGAGCATACACAACATACCAGAACCACAGGCACATACCGCCCCCCCTGTCGCCCCCGCGCGCACAAGAAGCCACAGGGCGAGGCTTCCGATCGCCAACGCAAGGCCGTCATTGGTGACCCCGGTTGCCACGAACAGCACCTGCGGGGTAAGCAGGGCGAGCGCGCCCGCAGCCAGCGCCTGGGCGGGCGAGGCCCGCAGCACCGTCGCGGTCGTGAACACCAACCAGCCGGACACCAGCACGAGGCCAAGACCGATGAGCCTGAGCACCAGGACCTGCGACGGCACATCCTCCGATCCCTCGACGACGAATCGGCGGCTACGATCCACGCATCCAAGAAAGCGCGCCGGGCTGATGCTCCAGGAGATGGGGGGGAGAAGGCGGACGATGCGTGCTGACAGCCAGTAGTAGACCGGAGGCTGTACGGCCTCGTACGTCACCACATTGGGAAACACGGGGCAGTCAGCCACCGCGGGCGACCTGCCGAATCGGGCTTCGTATATGATCCGGGCCAGGTGGCTCGGTTCATCGGGCTTCTCGCCCACTGGTACCACGAGGGCCCACCCCACGCCGAGGGCGGCAGCGGCTGCAAGGCAAAACGCGAAGCCCGCCCTCGCCCGGCATTCCTTCATCGGCGGCTACTTGCGGACACGCGAGAGAATCAGACCTCCCGCCGTCATGAAGACGGCATCGGGAAGCCATGCGGCGACGGTGGGCGGCAGGCCACCGTGATGACCCAGCGCCTGGCAGGCGCGTACGCACCCAAAGAACGCGAAGCTGATGGCGATGGAGATGCCAAAACTGAGCGCCAGGCCCGAACGCCGCGGTGTGGAGGCGAGCGGGGCGCCGATGAGCACCATGATGAGGTTGGCCAGGGGGAAGCTGAAGCGAAGTTGCAGTTCTACTTCCTGTTTGGAGGTCGGAAGGCCTGAGGTGCGCATGGCGCGGATGAGACGTCGAAGCTCTGGCACACCAAGCTCTTCGGGTTCCTGCGGTTTCTTCAGAAGGTCCGTCGGTGAGGCGGAGAAAGCTGCCGACCTGAGAATGGTGAAGGCCGCCACGCGTTCATCGGAAGCGCTGAACACGCGCAGGAGGCCAGGGCCCAAGTTCCAGCAGCCTTCGCGGAATTGCGCGCTCTGGCTATCCACCCTCCAGGCAATGCGTCCGTCATGCTCTGCGATCAGGCCCAGCCCTTCCGCCACGCCTTGTTCGGTGTGAAGGACTGAGATGTGGTAGACAAGCCCATCGCTTTGGTACACGACGTTCCGTTCGGGCTCGCGGCCGTGGGCGGGCCTGCGGTCGATCTCGAATCGTTTGATGCGGCGTGCGGCAGCGCTCGTCTCCGGCAGCAGCCATCCCCCACCGACGACAATCAGAATGCTGAGTCCGGCGCCGACGAGCCACAGGGGGAGCAGGAGCCGATACAGGCTGACTCCGCTGGTCTTCATGGCGACCAGTTCGTTGCTCCTCGCGAGGGATCCCACGGAGAGCATGGAGGCCAGGAGAGCAGCCATGGGCAGGGTCAGAATGATGATGTAGGGACACAGACAGAGGTAGTACCGTATCACGCTGCCGAGACGGGCGTCCCGATCGATAAACGTGTCGATATTGTCGAAGATGTCTACGAGCAGGTAGACCACGATGAAGCCTGCCAGCGTGATGCCGAGAACGCGTAGGAACTCCCTGCCCAGGTAGCGATCGAATGAGGATATCACATCGTCCCCTGCCGGGCTCCGCCGAAGGGGCGCCCCTTGGACCCCTTTCGTCCTCTCCGCCGCCAGTCCAGCATGACGACGGCGGCGAGATAGAAGCCCACGGCTCCCACGATCACATTGGCTGCCCACATCGCGACGGCCGGCGACACGAACCGCCTGTCCGCGAGTTCCTCGCCGCCGATGAGAAACACGTAGTACACGACGAAGAAGACGAGACTGATCCCGAAGCCGGTACCCATGCCGCCACGCCGTGTGATGATGCCGATGGGAGCACCGATGATCACGAACACGAGGCAGGATGCCGCGACACTGTACTTCTTCTGTATCTCCACTGCATAGCGGCTCATATCGCGTCGCTTGTACTCGATGGTCTGGCCTTCATTCTGGAGCTTCATCGAGAAGCGTCGCTCAGCGGCCGGTCCCCATGCGGGCTCGGCGGCAAGACCGTCGCCGGGCCACAGTTCCCCCAAAGCAAGCCGCAGGCGGCCATCCGCCATGTCGCCGATGCGTTCTCCCAGAACGGTGACTTCCTGTCTGAAGCCCGCGATGCGCTGGCGCATTTCCCCGGAGGTCATTTCGCGGTCGCTCCTGTAGGCGCGCTTCTTCTGTTCGAGGTGCAAATGAAGGCCAGCCAGGTTGATGCTCGTGGTGCGGAATCGGAGACGGAGATACCGGGCAGGATTGCCCGAGTCCACCTCATGGATCTCTCCATCGTGCAGATGGAGAGTGAGCATATCCTCGTCGGGCCGTGACTCCAACGTCCCCTTCTCGGCGACGATCGTTCGCGGGCCCGCGCCATCGCCGGCGTCTTCGTACACGGTGACGCCCCGGAGTTCGCCCGTTGCCTCGTCTTCCGATCGGATCAGGATGTGATATCCCGGGAAATCATCGATGAACACCCCTGCGCGGATGTGCACCGCCGGTTTCTTTCTGCTGATATCCGAATAGAGGGCGGCGTACTCGTGGTTCACCTGCGGTAGGACCGCATTGTTGAAATACATCATCGCGCCTGACAGAATCGCCGCGCCGCACATGGCCGGTCCCAGAAGACGACCGAGGCTAATTCCGCTGGTACGCACCGCGGTGGTCTCGTTGTCAGCGCTCAGTCTGCCGAAAGCCATCAGAGTCGCGACCAGCGTTGACATGGGCACAGTGAGTGCGAACGTGAACGGCAGCATCAGCAGGAGGAGGCGCGTGACCGCCCACAGAGGCACCCCCCGTCCGAGGAGGAGGTCGAACACCTTCAGGAGGTGGTTCATGATCAGGATGAAGGTCAGGACGGTCAACGACCCAATGAAGGGAAGCAGCAACTCCCGGAGGACGTACTTGTCGAGTACGCGCACGGCTCAGGCGACGGTCGTGAGGAGATAGGAACGGGATCCGAGCCCGATGGCCTCCCCTCGCGCCAGTTGGTGCGTCGGGTCGATCTGGGGGTAGCTCCATGCCGGGAGGGGCCGGCCGGTTCGATCCCTGATCAGGTCCAGCGTCGCCTGGTCAACGGCGACTGGGTCCTGGGACGCGAGGATGCCGATATCGGGGAACAGCGGCGGGCCGGGATCATCCAGACAGTCGCAGTCCTTGGTGACGCGGAGAGCGATCGACACGTGGAGGAAACGATCCTGTCGGCCGGAAACCACCGCCAGGGCATGATCTGCGATACGCTCCTGCAGGGATGCGCTGGAAGCCTTCCAGTCAAACCCGACTGCCCCGACCCGACACATGGCGAGGCACTCCCCGCACCCGGTGCATGCCGCCACGTCGATGGATGCCACCGCGGCCACGGTGATGGCATCGGCAGGACACCATTTGGCGCACTCCCCGCAGGCGATGCACGTGGATTTCCGGATGAAGGGCTTTGACACGGAGTGCATCGAAAGCTTGCCTTTCCGGGACGAGAGGCCCATGCCTAGGCTCTTCATCACCCCTCCAAAGCCCGTGCCGAGGTGACCCGTGGCGTGGGCGAGAACCACGAAAAAGTCGGCCCTGCGGGCCATGCCCGCGACCGCGACGGGGTGCGGCCCGCACGCCGGTACGGAAATCAGTTCCTCGTCCGTGCCGCGAAGTCCGTCAGCCACGATGAACGGCGCCCCGGCTTCTTCGATGGAGTATCCGTGTTCATGCGCCAGGGTAACGTGATTCACCGCATCGTCACGGCGGGACTTGTAGAGGACGCAGGTATCGGTGAAGAACGGGTGAGCGCCCGCGGATGCCGCTTCCCGCGCGGCGACTGCGGCGAGTTCCCTGCCGAGGAAGGGTCGTTTCGCCGTCTCGCCCACGTGAACCTTGATGGCCACCAGATCGCCCCGCCGGAAGGCAGTCGCCGCCCCGGCTGCATGCAGGAGGGTCCGCATGCTCTTCTGGCAGTGCTCGGGAGTGTCGGCCGTGGCAGGGGTGAACCATACGGTGCTCATGCGCGCACCTCCTTTCACGGAGTGAGCAACGCATGCGAGCCTGGGATGTCAAGCATGCCGAGCGGATTGCCGGGCAGGCGATGTGCCGTGTATCTTGCCGCCTCATACTCTGACCATATGGATGACCAAACCCCGGGGGTGAGTCGTGCGACCACTGCTGTGTGTGCTTCTGATGGCGGGAGGGTGTGCTGCGCCCGTAGGCATGACCATGCGCAGCATGATCCCCGTGCTCGAGGAGATGGAGGCCGCCGTCAACACAACGAGCGACCTGGAGATCTTGCGGCAAGGGCTCCCCAGCGGCATGCTGATGGTGGAGGGCCTCGCCCGCAGGCGGCCGACCGATGCCCGCGTCTGCCTTCTCGCAGCCAAGTTGTATTCCGCGTACGCCATGGCGTTCACGGACACCGATGATCTTCGCGCCCATGCGCTCTTCGAAAGAGCCCGGGACCACGGTCTGGCGGCGATCAGGGGAGGATCGACGCTGCGGGCGGGGACGTTCGCCGCCGCTGAACAAACCATCTCCCGGTTCGGAAAACGAGATGTTCCTCTCCTGTTCTGGACCGCCCAGGCATGGGCGTCGGCGATCCGCCTCGGGCTTGACGACCCCAGGAATCAGGCCGATCTGGCCCGGGTCGAAGCGATGATGAACCGCGTGGTGGCCCTAGACGAGACGTTCTACTATGGCGGAGCCCATCTGTTCAAGGGCGTGCTGCTCGGCGCAAAGCCACCTCCCGCCGGCGGCGACCCGGATGCCGCCATCGCGGAAATGGAGACTGCATTTTCCATTGCGGGCGGGCACTCACTGCTGCCGCTTTTCTACCAGGCGAGCCTCCACGCCTCGATACCGGGCAGCGAGGAGCAAGCAAGGCGCACCGTCGCCCGAATCCTCGACGACGACGGGACACACCCCGAAGAACTCACCCTCACCAACGCCATCGCCGTGTCCAAGGCGGAACGGCTGCTGGAAATGCTGCGAGAGGAAGAAGAATGACCCACGTCCTCCGATCTGTCGCCACAATGCTGATCCTCTCCGTGTCCGTCGCGAGCGGCGCCGCGCTGAAGTTCGCCTCCCTGGCTCCAGAAGGCACGAGCTGGATGAAAGAGATGCACGCCCTCGCCGAGGACATAGCCCTAGCGACGGGCAACCGCGTCACGCTGAAGCTCTACCCGGGCGGCGTCGCCGGAGACGAACGCGACGTGTTGCGCAAGATCCAGGTCGGGC
>JALOPK010000183.1 GCA_025453925.1 Candidatus Eiseniibacteriota bacterium
GTCTCCAGGCGCCGGTCTCGATCCTGAGCGGCACGCTCCAGCGAGGGGACGATCGCCAGCAGCGACACCACCGGACCCGTGCCGACCAGAAGCAGAAGCGGCAGGAGGCGGTCGCGATACCGATAGAAGAGCTCGTGCCGGGATGAAACCATCCACAGCCGCCCCAGCCCGAGGGCCCCCGCAGCCGTGAGACAAAGCATGCCGGCCACCGCAAGGAAGGAGGCAGCGCGGGCAGGCAAATTGCTGCGGAGAAGCGCCAGGTCCGCTACATGTGGTCCATCAGCAAGCTCCCGTTGGAAGCGAAACACCTCTCCCGCGGACTCCCGCCTCCACCCCATGGCCGGCCCTTCGGGATTCTGGAGCGAGAGCAGCCCACGGTCGGCAAAGCGGACCGCCCCGGGCCACGGCGTTCCGTCGGCCAGACACCCTGACCCCCCTGCCGATACCGGCGCCAGCAGGTCCGCCACCAATGACACCACGACCGTATTCCCGGCACATGCGGCCGACGCGTTCACGACGACACGGGGCGGCGGGATCTCCTCGGTGACATCCTCCCATTGCGCGCCACCGCCGGCGGTGGCGGGCTCGAAAGCGGGTTGGTGGCGCAAGCCGAAAGTGAGACGATCTACTACCTGGCCCGACTGGTTGAGTTCCAGCAACTGCCCGGTCGCAGGGAAACGACCGAGAGGCCCACGCCTCCACACCTCGTCAAGACAGATCCCCGATCTCACACAGGGTCCCAACGCCTCACGTGCCAGGAAACGGAACCAGGGCCGCTCATCGAATGAGAGTCGCGCAGCGAGCCGCTCCACCTCGACGCGGTGAACCGCGGCAACCAGACGCTCCGCACGAGGCAGGAGCATGCAGCATGCGGCGAGCACCATGCCCGTGCTCTGCACGACGGTCCAGAGATGGCGCTGCCTGACCAGGAATACTGAGAACAAGAGAAACGGAACGGCCCGAAGCCAGCCTGCGGGGACGCCTGAGCCCGCGGCGAGCCAGACGATGGATCCGAGACCCAGGATGGGTGGAGGAGCCCAGGCCACCAGCAGGGCAAACCCGGCGAAGACCGCGGCCGACGCGCCGATCATCGCCCAGGTCCCGGGCATGGTAGCGATGAGCTCGAGAGGGCTCAACGGTATGGTGCAGAAGGGCGCTGCAATCCCCCACAAATGCCCGAGCGCCGATGCTGCCGCAAGCGATCCGAGGGCGATGGCGACGACCCGGGGAACACGGTGTGCATCGTCGGCTTCTCGACGTCGCAACAGACTGGCCAGGAGCAGAAACGCAATGCCGGTCGCGAACAGGTCTCCCGGACTCCGCAGCAGTGGGATGGAAGTGGCGAAGAGGTCAGACCCGAAAAGCGTTCCCTTCGGTTTGGAGAGCGCCAGGCTGAGACGCCCGGCCCCGATGAGCAACAGAGCCAACCCAGGTTGGTTCTTCCCCCGACGTTCAAGAATCTCCAGTACCAGAACCAACATCAGAGCGGCATAGATCCACTCAGTGGAAGAGCCGTGATCTTCGGGAGCGAGAAGATGGAGGGGAAAGGGATTCTGATCGAGTGCCACCACCGTGTCCGCCCGAGACGCGAGTTTGACGGGACACGAGGCGAGGAAGGTCAGGGGGCCTGCATCTGCCATCTCCGCGAGGCGCGTTTGGGTGCGCGTTCCGATGACCCACACCCCCTTCGGGATGGCCGACCACCCATCCGGCACATCGCCGCTCCAGGCCACAGGCGTTTCCCCAACAAACAAGACGACGCCCGCCCCTCCCTCGCGGGCGATGGCCGTATCGATGGCAGCCCATCCACCTTCAAACAGTGGAGTCTCCAGTGTTGCGGTCTTCTCGAGACCCTGAACCGCCACCCGGACCCTGGCCAGTCCTTCGCGGGCCGCGTCCAGTTCACGGCGGACCGCCCCGGAGCCGCCCATCATTGCAACGTGGTCCGCGACGACAAGGAGGCCCAGGAGGACCAGCGTGACGTAGGCCGCGCGCCTCCTGCTCGCCATCGCGGCGATGAGCGCACCAAGCCAGAGGGCAAGGAGGACCCAACAACGGACGGGCTCAGGTCCGGCGCGGAGGCAGAGTGCCGTCGCGACCAGGAAGCCTGCCACGTTCAATCAGCGAACCAGGTGGAGCCAGTCTCTCAGGAGGAAAAGGAACCTGCCGATGAGGAGCGTGAACCTGCTCATTGCGGCGTAACCGAAGGAGGCGCCGAAGGAAATCATGAGCGTGTAGAGGCCGGTAAGGGCCGCCACACCGCGGATTCCCCTCGGCTCGCGCGTGAAAGAGAAGTACGCCATCGTGGACAATACGCCGATCGCGACGACCAGAGAATCGAATCCCGCATCGGACGACAGCCCGATGGGGACCATCGTTGCGCGCATCTGCTCCAGGATGAGATTCTCCACGATCCCCGGTAGCGCGAGCCCGGCGGCGATGGAGGCCGCAACGGAGATCCCGACGGTTCCAAGGGTGTTCCGGCGCCACGAGGAAACGGCGATCCCGACACAGGCAGGGATCGCGAGCGCCATGGTCACCAGCGCAACGGGATCGGCAGCGGCGGACAGAATCCGCGGGATCAGTCCCGTGCGGATGATCATCGCCAGGGCGTAGCCGGCAGCCAGACCCACCCCCACGTGCTCGATGATCCGATACACCAGGTTCTCGCGGTAAAGAATAGAGAAGACGCCAAGAGTGAGGAGCGCCGGCACGAGAACAGCGGGGTCGAACATCCTACACCGGTGGCCTGTCGCGCCACTTGGCCGCGAAGAACGCCGCGTTGCCGAGGATTATGAGGGCAATCAGGAGAAGATGGGCCATTGCTTGCGCCGACAGGGCTCGCAGGGCTTCACCCGGTCGCCCGGTCAGCTGTTCATACTCGGCTGCGCCGCGGAGTCCGGCAATCAGTCCGGCGATGGCATGGGTGTCGAGGAATCCCTGGAACGTAGGCCCCAGGCCGCCTCCCAATCCGATCACGATGGGAGCCCGGTACCGCGCATGCCCGTAGATCACCCAATCCTGGGCAGCAGGGCCTGAGGCCACAACGGCAACCAATTGGTAGTCCGAGTGTCCTGACAGACCAGCCGCGAGCGGGAGCGCGCGCAGCGAGGTGCCTCGGTGGTCCCTGGGGAAGACCGTGTACGGCGCAGACGCCAGCGACATGATAACGCCGGGCGCGGAGGGCCGATACCCGAGAAACACCCAGTCGGTGCCATAGGTCTTCCCCGCGGCGTCTGCCAGCATCTGAACCTTGGCTTCCACGAGGCCGATTCCTTGTGGATCGAGGCACACGAGAACGAGCCGGGCGCCGCGGGAGAACACTTCTTGCACCAGAGTCGTCACCATGGGCTCCAGCTCAAACGCGGTCGCGCCATTGTAGTCGGCGGCCAGCAGGACGGTCTGCCCCTCGCTCACGCGCTGCACGGCGCGGAAGAATCCTTCGCTCTCCGCGGCAGGTGTGACTCTGGTCCCTGAGGCAGCCAGCAATGGGATGACAATGGCGAGCGCAACCAGGAGATAGAGAATCCTGCGATCGATCCGGGTGAGAGACGCCAGGAGAGCGAGGTAATCCAGTCTCATGAGCGCTTTGCTCCGGTGGGACCCTGGATGCCGAGGATTACCCGGAACCCCGTGGCGCAGGCCGCGAGCCCGATGCCGATCCATAGACCTCTCGTGGCGGCGACGTTCGGCCCTCGGATGATCCAGGTCGAGAACATGGAGATCCGTGGCACGAGATGTTCGCCCAGCGGCACCCGTGCCAGAAGGACGGTCAGAGCGGAGACCAACAGGATCGTCGCCGGTGCAGAGGTCAGCCGGAAGCTTCGAAACACCGCAGATGCCATGAAGAAACCGAGAAGGCTCATCATCGATGCCTGGATGGGCTGGAGCACCGATAAGTAGATGGCGCCAAAGGCGCTGCCCGGTCCCGTGCCCAATGCCAGGCCAGTCGCCAGCATGAAGGCCATAGCACCCAGCGTAACCGCTGCCAGCGCGCGCTCCGGACCCTCGCCACGCGAGATCCTCGCGGCATGTCGACGCGCCAGCGCAAGAATCCCCGCCACCAATGCTGCAGACTCCAGCAACACCAGCCAATCAAGCAGCCGTGCTTCAACCCAGCGGCTGGCCTGATGGGGCACGAAGAACTGTGCGATCGCAAGGCTCCCGAGGATGATCACCAGCGGCCGGCTCAGTCTGCGGATCATCTAGTCACCGCCCCCCGAGAATGCTCGAAGATACCAGGTCACGCCCAGTTTCGCGGCGGCCACTCCCACGAGAATCAGCACCCATGCCAGCACTTTGAGCCGGTCGTGAACAAGCGCCGCCGCACGGCACCCCCCGGGTGACAGCAGGGGCCCCGCAAGGAGCAGTTCCTCCCCGATGAGCGTGAGATCGCAACTCGCAACGAGAAACGGCGTCTCGCCGACATCCGTGGTTCCGCCGACCGCGATGGCCCCGCTGCGCCGGAGCGCTTCGGACAGGAGAAATGCCTCCGCCCCAAGCGCCCCCGCGACCACCCCGAGAGCCGGAGGTGAGCGCAACGCCTCACCGGTGAACGCGAGGCTGAATGTGGGACGATCAGGACTGACATAGCGCACATCTTGGTCCGGCAAAGCGTTGACTACAAGGACATGCGCCAACGGGTCCGACGTGCACACCACGACGTCGGCCGTCTCACCCTCCGACCCCGGCATTCGCGTGATCTCTTCCAGCAGCGTCACCGAGGCGATGGTCCCCATGTCGCCGAGACCACCGGTTCCCGGAACGAATACCAAGGACCCTCGATGCGTGCGCCCGAGTATCTCCGAGAGAGTGCGGACGGCGGGCAGCATCCATTCCTGATCCACGGGAAGCCGCTTGGTGGCCAGCAACATCAGCAGAACGACGAGCAGGCCGACCAGCACGGAGACTCGCCTGGTGTCAAACCATTGGCCGCGACTGGCCACCGGGCCGATAATCCTTGAGTCGGAAGCGGACCCGCCCAGGGACCTGGTGCGGATCATGTAGTAGAAACGGTTTCCCACCGTGGCGAATCGATCCCGGAAACGATCCGTTCCGGGGCCCAGCACGACCATCGGCGCGAATGGCCCGTCCGGTGATGCGGACCTCAGCACCTCATACCCCGCGAAGGCCCCCGACTCGATGCCGTCGTCCGAAGACAGGGTCCAATACAAGTCCAGTGATCCACCTGCGTCATTGGGTGAATCCAGGACGACCAGGCTGTCGATCGCTTGAGGACCAGAGGAGTCCGGGCGCGCAGCCAGGAGACTCTCCGCGGGAGTTGACAATGCAGAGTCGTCGGATGCGATGAGGGGAACAGGGGAAGCTGAGGGTACCTGGGCGAAGGCCAGCGACGTGAGCAGCAGCAGGCAAGCGAGAGTTGCTCCCATCATGCCTCCGGCCGCTCGCCTCGGCGCTTCGTCTTGTAAACTCTGGCCATTATCCGCATGACGTCTTCGTCTCCGAGCGAGAGAACGGTCTGCAGCTTCCGGAAGCTGGCCTTCTCCTTCTCGGTGAGCTTCTGATGGCTACTCGACACTCTGTACCGGTCGAGATACGTTTGGCGAGCGATGGATCGTGCCGCGCGGTCGCCGATGCCGAAGGCCTTAGTCAGCCGCACGACGTCATCCCGGCCGACACTGTCTATGTAGGCTGAACTCGTCATTCGATCCAGCCGGCCCGCATAGTCGAAAAGCCTCTGGTTTCTCGAGAGATACCAATACACTCCCGCCGTGCCCGAGACTCCGCAGAGCAGAAGAATGGGGGCATACACCCAGTCTCTCGAAGACGGGATGGGCTCATCGCCAAGGATCGATTCGCCTTCGGGAGCGGCAGTGGGGCCCTGTAACCGAACCAGGTCGTGGAAAACCCACCCTGAGTTGTGTTCATCAACTCGGATTCTGATCCACTCACCCTTGACTTCCAGGACGTCGAACTCCTCCCCCTCATACACCCTGCGCAGCACATTGCTCGATGTACTCGCGCCCACGCGCACGTTGGCCCAACGTCGTGCGACGAAGGCCTTTCCCGGCGTCGATTCCTGTGCTGGAGCGGAGGACATCATGAAGAGCAGGAGAGCAAGACTGAACTGCCACACGGACGAGGGCTCCTCATGGTGAAGGGCGAGCGATCAGTAGGACATTCGGCGGGAAAGAAACCGTCGGCGCCGGGCGAAGGCAACCGTTTCCCCCGGGAACACGCCGAGCCTGGCGCCGCACTTCCGCGTACGACGTCCCCGGGTATATTCAACCGCTCCGATGAAAACATCAGGCTTCAGGCGTGGAGGACCCCGTGGGAACATTTCGAACGCATTTGATTGGAGAACTCCGTTCGGCCCATGCCGGCGAGACCGTGTGCCTGTGCGGCTGGGTGCACACCACCAGAGAGCACGGCGACCTGCTGTTCGTGCTTGTCCGCGATCGATCCGGTGTCGCCCAGGTCCGGGTCCAGAGGTCAGACACGACGGAACACGCGACGGAGTTGTGGACAACCGCGAACCGGCTTGGGTTGGAGTTCTGCGTGAGGATCGTTGGCCAAGTGAGTCTCCGGCCCCAGGAGGCAATCAACACCGAAATGGAGACTGGCGAAGTAGAGATCCTCCCAAGCGAGATCACAATCCTCAATCAGAGTGAGCCGCTCCCCTTCCCCATACACCGTGAGTCGGAGGTCTCCGAGACTCTTGCGCTGAAGTACCG
>JALOPK010000184.1 GCA_025453925.1 Candidatus Eiseniibacteriota bacterium
CATCCTCTTGGCGATGGGCGTACTGAGCATGGGGATAATCCTTTACAGGACGATAGAGAGGATGGGCGGGGGTGGGAGATGGAGGCGCATCATTTTATGGTCGACCGCGGCACTGCATTGTTCAGGTGCGATGGTCCTGGCCTACGCGCTCGGTCCTGATCAGATGGAGCTCCTCATCATGATGTCGTCCGTGCCCCTGGCATACCTGATATGGTATATCTTGAGAAAAGGCGGTCATCCGGCCATTGTAGGCACGGACAAGCTGGCTGGGCTCCGTCACCTGTATCTCTTCGCCGGAGATGATGTCTTTCTTCGTCACCACGGTAGTCAGCGCGGCTCTGAGTCTCTCGATGGTCTTCTTCGTCTCCTCGGGAAGCTCGGATTGCACGACCTGACTCATGCGGAGCACGTACTCGTAGCGTTCCGAGAGTGAGCCTTCGTTGTTCATGACGCTCAATCTGGCGAACTGGTTGTTCTTCACGTCGGCGAGGTCGGGCACGAAGTCCACCAACCTTGAGAGGCTCTCGGCCTGGGCGTACAGGCGGCCGGTGTCCGAGGCCCGCAGTTGCCGCAGGAGTTCCGGTGTCAGTTCCGGCTGAGAGGTCGCGGCACTCCCATCGCCGGTTGTGCCCGTCATGGTCGTACGCATTTCGTCGAGCGCACTCTTTCTGACGACGCCCGTCAATCCCTGAGTCAGGAAGTCGAGATCTCCCGGCGCGATCGGAATACCTGGGGTGCACCAGCTGAAGAAGTTGTCTTCTGACTGGGGCACCGTGTCGTCGCCATTGGTGAGGACGTCGTAGAACTTGGCCATGACTGCATTGGCCATGACGCTTGATGGAACGAGACTCATTTCGCGCAACCTCCTGGGTGAGAGCCATAGGTGCCGTCGAAGGAGATCGAACCTTCAGGACAGGCGCGGGTGGCATACCCGCCGACCCGGGGGCACGGTGTTTCAGACTCCGGACTGCCGTGGCTTTCGAAGGGCCGGGGCGTTTCGTCGGGAGGCCGCTCTGACGCGGAACCCGCGTCGATCTCCACCCCGTGTGGTGCCCAACCCGAATGTGTCCGGCACGTCCCCCGCGGTCTGCCCGACTCTGCTGCTCTCATGCGCCCCTCCATTGAGTATCGGAACCCTTCTGCCGCTGACCTGGCGACACAACGGCGCTTTGGTGCCGTGTCTCCGAAGTCCGCTCGCGTGCGCGTTCAGGCTCAGGGCCCCCGCCGTTCTCCCCCCCCTCGGTCAAGATGCCCGATCAGGGAGAGTCTCCTTCGGAGAACGCATTCGCCGTGCCGGAAGCCGCGCGGGGGCCGAAACGACGGTGGCGCAACGGTTTCGGGGCTCAGGGTGTTGACCTGCTTTCCGCGAGGTGCGACAGATTGTCGCACCCTGATAGAGGAGCACGAGGGGATCCGCTGGGCGGCCGCGGCAGGGCGCGCTCTTGTGACAGCGGCGCAGCACGAGGCCGGCCAAAACCTTGCGCGCCAATGCGAAGCTGGCGCAGAAACTGCGATCTGACGGCTGGGTTCAGGGCTGCAAAAGCCCGAAAGATGCCGCGATTTGGGGCATTGGCGGCAGGTGCGACAAAGTGTCGCACGGTGGCGAAATGCCGCACCCGTGTCCATTGGCGTGCGCCCTGCCAGGACTCGTTCCACGAGCTCACCGAACGTGACCTGACTGCCCATGAAGAGCGACTGGACGTTCGGTCTGATGGTTGACTTGGAGGGGGCGGTATCGGCGAAGGATCGAGGAGCTGGGCTGACTCAGAGGAATGCGGGCATTTTCGCCACTATTCTCATATTAGAATAGTGGTGATCGCGGCTCGCCAACCGCCCACCCGAGACGATTGGCACCGCTCGGGAGTCTGACGCATCACGAGACGACGCCCGGTTGCCCCTCTTCCCGGTGCCAATCCAGCCTGCTGTTACTGCTCCTCGCGGTACTACTTGCGCGGGCCTCGCCTGATGGCGAACCCCTTGGCGGTGACACCAACAACGGACCTCGGGCTTATCGGGACCGATTGGGTGCCTTCCCTAGAGACTCGCGCCTCAGTGTACACAACAGGTTCGGCGGTCGTGAACTCGAGATCCACGACCGCATCCGCTCCCATCGTCCTTGCCTGCTCGTAGACGGCATCAAGAAGTGCCTCGGTCACCTTCTCCTCTCGCCATTCCCACACATAGCGAGTGTACCGTCCATAAGGGCGCGTGAATCCGACTTGCTCTTGTTCGGGAATCACGGTCACCGTAAGGATCCCGACTCCATCATACTCCCCTTGGTACGTGTGCGGCGTGAACAGAAACCCTTCCGCGGCATACTTCGAGAAGTTGAGACCAGGGATCTCGGTGTTCCGTGGGATGTACAGGTATCGTCCCGGGGTGCACGCTACGCCTCCAAGCACGAACACCAGCGAGCAGAGGATCAGCCGTCTGACCAAGTAACACCTCCCGTTCCGGTGATGGCTGACTGGTCACGAATCACCACACACCACGCCTTCCGGGCTAGAAGCGGAAGCGGGGTCAAGCATTGTATTATTGCATTACGAGATTGAGAGGGTACCGATGGAGGGAGGATCAAGGGATCGGCGTGCGAAGAAACGCACCCCGTGGGAGTGAGATCCCGCGGAGAGGAAGGAGAAGCCCCAACTTGCTGGACGACGTGCACAGCCACCCCCAGTGGCGTGTGTCCTGCCGGCGAATCGAAACGAAGCCGGCCGTGATGGTTGAGTGACTGTGCCGGAAGGAACGCGTTGGCGGGTCTCAGTCAACAGGGAACGCTTCGGGTTGGCCTCGGTGACGTTGAATGCGAAACCTGGGATGCCTCAGCAGGATGAATCGGATAGGGGCCGAGGAAGGCTCAACGCGCCTGGCGATGGGTCCGGAGCTGCGCCGTCAGGTCGGACGCTCGCTGGGTGATCGGTTTGGATCCGTGCGAGCAACGGCGCAGCGGATTCCCAGGGGCGGGATTCGGCGAGGGCGAGGATCGCCGCGGTGCGGAAACACCTCCTGAGCAGGCACTCCCTGCTTCGGTGTCCAGGCAGTCCGGACCATGTGAAGGCCGTTGCCCCGGGAAGACAGTTGCAGGCTGTCAGACCGCTGAGGGCGTGGGAAGCCCGGCACCCGGCGTGAGAAGCTGGCGCCGAGGCGCCACGCGAGCGAAGCGTGATCCCACTGTCTCGCGCCACTTCGCTGATCGCGACTTCAGTGCGCAGAATCGCCAGTGCGGTGGCACCGCAGGCCATTCACGCCGCATGCGCCTTTCCCCGCGACCGATGCGCGGGCAGACGCAGCCGGTGCCGGCGTGATCTCCCGAATCGCTCGGCGCGGGTTGGGGATTGCACCCACCCGCCCGGCTTCGTAGTTTGACTATGGTCGGTTCAAACCAAGGGCTGTTCAAGGAGGGGCACATGCGCGTCAGTTCCATTGCTCTGCTGGTCGCGATCACCGTTGGCGCACCACCAACCCTCCAGGCCACGGAGTGGCTGATCCAGGGCGTGGACTGCCCGAAGCGGTTCGGCGCCATGTCCGATCGGCACCTGAAGCTCGATTCGTCGCTCCTGCCTCATCTGGTCTACGGAGAAGACCACCTCTACCATGCCTGGTTCGAC
This sequence comes from Candidatus Eiseniibacteriota bacterium, assembly GCA_025453925.1. Classification (GTDB taxonomy): domain Bacteria; phylum JAFGKV01; class JAFGKV01; order JAFGKV01; family JAFGKV01; genus JAFGKV01. The sequence goes on from JALOPK010000184.1 coordinate 3,609, forward strand.
GGCGCCGCCTGGAACCACGAAACCGTTGATCCGGAAGACCTGAGCGGGCGATACGCGTGTCTGGCCATTTCGGGCAACGGTGATCTCCACGTCAGCTATGCGGGCGGATTCAGCGATGCCCTGAAGTACGCGGTGAAAAGCGGCGGCATGTGGACCATCGAGACCGTGGACGGGGTGGTCGGATACGGCACGTCGTTGGCGGTGACCTCATCCGGCATTCCCTGCATCAGCTACTACGACAATGGGAACCAGGATCTGAGGCATGCCCGCCGGGAGGCCTCCGGGTGGATCATCGACATCGTGGACAGCAAGGGAGACGTGGGGATGGGCGCATCTTTGGTCCTCGATGAGGATGATCACCCGCACGTCAGCTACTGCGAGCACCCGGCCCATCGAGTGAAGTATGCCCATGATGACGGGTCGGGATGGGCGACCCAGATCGCGGATGCCGGTGATGACTTCCCCACCGCGACGTCCATCGCAAGAGGCAACGACGGTTCACTGCACATCGCGTTCCTTGCGCGGTTTCATCTGGAGCCGGACGCGTGCCTGCTGAAGTATGCCTTCAAGCCCGGGCCAGCAGATCCCTGGCAGACGGAAGACCTTGGTTTCGTTGCTGACGAGGCGGAGCCGGGGTCCATCGTTCTTGACCAGCGCGGCGTTCCCCACATCGCCTACCATGCGGACGGTGATCTGAAACTCGCGTATAGGGACGAAGCCGGGTGGCACGTCGAAGCCTTGTACGCACCGGGATATGGAGGGGACTCTCCTTCGCTGGTCATCGAGGGGGGCACGCTGCACGCGAGCTTCTACGAATTGAACGACGACGCCATGTACTACTTGACCAAGACCGGGGAGTCGACGTCGGTGGAACCGGTCGATGTCGAAGGCAGCGCGGGCCGGGGCAGCTCCATCGCGGTGTCTTCCGCCAATTACCCCTCCATCAGCTACTATCGTAACGAGGTGTTCGACCGACTCGCGTACGCATATGAAGACCAACGCGGGTGGCATGTCGAGATGGTGGACAGCTCCGGAATGAGCGGCATCAGCAGCTCGCTGGCCTTGGATTCCGCCGACCGCGCCCACATCGCGTACGGCGAGGGCCTCGAGGTCGACCTGAAGTATGCCCGCAGGGATGGGACGGGCTGGAGAGTCACCACCGTTGACAGTGAAGGCAGCGTCGGTCACTGGGCCTCTCTTGCCCTTGATGCGGGCGGGTTTCCCCACATCAGCTACGCGGATTGGACGATCGGATGGAACATGAAGTACGCGTATGAGGATGGTGGAGGCTGGCATGTGGAGACCTTCGATGACGCATGGATGGTAGGAAACCGGAGCTCCATTGCGGTGGACTCGAACGGGAGGCCGCATGTCATCTATGTGTCGTTGGTCCAGGTCGAGTTGCTCAAGTACGCATGGAAGGACGCGGTCACCTGGCACAGAGAAGTGGTCGGATCTGGCGAGTTCCAGGATGCCTCGATCGCCCTCGACGCCAACGACATTCCGCATATCTGCTACACCGCCTGGGAGAACAACACTCTGGCGTATGCGCGACGATTCCACGGAGTGTGGCAGACGGAGATCGTGGCGGAGGGTGTCTCCATGCTCTCGGCGCCGTCAATCACGCTGGATGTCGCGGGATTCCCGCATATCGCGTACTCCAGCGGTGTGCCGGATCTGGACCTGAGATATGCCTACAAGGACGGCCTGGGGTGGCACCTCCTCACGGCGGATCCGGACGGCGCTTCCATGTGGGGCACGGATATCGCGCTGGACGGCGCCGGCATCCCGCACATGAGCTACTTCAAGCCGACGATGGAAGACCTGATCTACGTACGGATGGCACAACCCCAGCAGCTCATGATGAACTGGGCGCTGGTCGAGGACGCGATCAGTCTCTCATGGATCCCCATCCCCCAGGCGTCGGCCTACTGGGTCTACGGCGCCGCCAACCATCCTCATTTCGCCCCTGGCATGACACCCGGATACGAGTACCGGCTGGAAATCCTGCCTCCCGGCACGACCTCCTGGATCACCGCGGACTCGCCGGGAACCCCCGATTGCGATTGGACCTACTTGATCATCGCAGTGGATGCGTCGGAAGATGAATTGGGGCGGTCGGTTCGAGTCGGGGAGTTCGATTCCCTGATGGATATCCCCTGATTCCCTCGAGGGGATCGAGGCCGGGGTGCAGGGTCAGAGTGCCGGAATTCCGTCCGCTGCGCGGAGAGTCCGGGGAGCAATCAGCAGTCCGGGCGGCAAGACCCCGCTCAACCCCGGCGTCTCCCCCCGGGGAGAAGGGGTGTCCTCTCCGCCGAATCCTCTGTGCGCACTCATGCTACCCTGCGCACGCATGGCCGTTCGCGAAAGGACGGCGCACCCGGGCAGAGGGCGCACCTGTCTGCTGCCACCGCATCTCACGCCGACACTGTCACGTGTGTCCCGTGTCCAGTCTCCGAAAGGGGGAGGGCTCGACACTGCCCTCACATGGCCCTCTCCCGGGCAGGCGGAGGTTGGCGAGCGAAGAGGAAGGGAGGGCAGGGAAGGCGTTCCGCTCCAGACCCTCCCGGCGCTCAGCCAGAACGCCCCGACGCCATGGACCCAGGGGTCCGGCCGTCCCCCGGTGACCGAATCGTTGTGCCCCCCCCGGCTCACTCCCAAGCCCGTCCGCTCGATGGGCGAGACACGGTGTCTCATCTCCGATGTCCCGCCTCCCGGTCGCTGCAGATAGGCATTAAGCCTTACCCCATTGGTGATTCACCCCGAGCTGCACGCTTGATTCACGTCATGGCATGGGCATTGCATGAACGTACTCGTAGAACATACGACACGCCCGATTAATGGGCGCGATCGGAACCTACCAACAGTATCAAAGACGAGGTTTTCATAATGAGACTCACCGCAACGATCGCTCTGATGATCGCAGTTCTTGCCGGCGCTATCACGTCTTCGGATGCGGAGACCAAGCCGCTGTTCGGAAAGATCCATGGCAGGGTGTACGCCGATGGGAACGTCGTGGCCAAGGCAATTGTGGAGTTCGTGATCATGGCCGACACAGGGGAGGAGTTCCACGCGAGGAC
>JALOPK010000185.1 GCA_025453925.1 Candidatus Eiseniibacteriota bacterium
GATGCCGACGGCGTTCGGCGCGCCGGGGTGGGTGGTCACGGATTCGACTCTCCGGGCCGTCGATGCCGCCGGTTTCCGGTATGCCTCCGATTGCCGAGGCACGTCGCCGTTCCTGCCGGAGGGGATGCGGACGCCGCAGCTGCCGACCACGCTTCCGACCCTGGAGGAGATCGTCCGGGCGGGAGGGACCATGGCTGACCTCTGGACAAACCTGGAGGCTGAGGTCGGCAAGCGCACGTATTCCTGCTACTGCGCGCATGCGGAGGTGGAGGGTATGCGCTTCCCGGAGTTCCTGCCGCGATTCCTGGACAGGGTCCAGGGGATGGTCACGGTCGGTCCGCTGGGGGACGCGCTGGCGGACCAGGCCGAGCTCCCCGTCCATCGCGTGGCACACACGCTGATTCCAGGCCGGTTCGACTCCGTCGCATCGCAGGTCACTGCGTGAAGGCCCTGCTCATCGCGCCGCCCCAGTGGGCAGCCTACGGGATGCCACGGCGGCCGGTGTACCCCCCCCTCGGCCTGCTGCAGATCGCTGCCTCGTTGGAGGCCGAGGGGCATGCCGTGCGATTCGTGGACGCGGATGCCGGGGGTCTGAGCGTCCACGAGGTGGAACGCGTGGCTCTGAGGTGGCGACCCGATCTCGTGGGGCTCACCGCGACCACGACGGCCTTTCCAGAAGCTCGGCGGTGGGCGGCACGAATCAAGGCTGCGGCGGACGCTCCAGTCGTTGTGGGAGGGCCCCACGCCACAGCCCTTCCGAGAGAAGTTCTCCAGACGGAATGCTTCGACGCGGTCTTCCAGGGTGAGGCGGACCGAACGGTTGCCGAGACAGGACCCCGGCTGGCGCGGCGTGAGGCCGGCGTGACGGCGCCGGGGCTCTGGCGTTCGGCATCTCAGGCGCCCCCCGTTCGTCCGGAACCGGCGGTCTTGGATGACCTGCCGCTGCCGTCCTGGCATCTGGTCGTTCACCCGACTCGCTACCTTCCCCCGGATGCCCGGGCGCTCCCGGTGGGAACGGTCATGTTCAGCAGGGGATGCCCCGCTGGGTGCCGGTTCTGTCAGTCGACGCGGCTGTTCGGCGCCCGAGTGCGCTACCTGTCACCGGAACGGGCGGTCGAGCATGCGTGGCATGTCCACCGGACCATCGGCGCGCGGGAGATCCACATCCTGGATGACTGTTTCACCGCCGACCAGACGCGGGCGGTCACGATCATGGAATCGTTGCGAAACTGCGGTCCCTCGGTCCATTGGGCCTTTGGGAACGGTCTTCGGGCAGACATGCTGCAGAGCGATACGCTGGCCGCCATGCGCGCGCTGGGGGTGCACAGCATGGGCATCGGCATCGAGACCGCCGACGACGGCGTAGCGGCTTCAGCGGGGAAACACCGGAACCTCCACCAGGCCGCCTTGGTCATCGATGAAGCCCACCGGTTGGGAATGACGGTGTGGGGCTTCTTCATGCTTGGCCTGCCAGGCGAAACGGAGGCGACCATGGCCCGTACCGCTCGACTGTCCCGCGACTTGAACCTCGACGTGGCGAAGTTCGAGATCTTCAAACCCTACCCTGGCACCGAGCTCTATGAGGAACTGGTCGGACGGAACGCAATCCGATCAACCCGGTGGTCAGACTGGGGAATCCATACACCGCCCGTGCACGCCACACGCGGGTTGACTCGCGGGGATATCTGGCGCGCTCGCCGATCGGCAGTGATGTGGTTTCATCTCCGTCCTAAGGTCATGATCGGCACCCTCGCCCAGCGGCGGACGAGGGTGCAGGTCGCACTCAACGCCCGTTCGGGGTGGTTCCTGCTCAAGACGCTGGCGAAGCTGGTGTGAAACCCCGTCTGGTCGGCGCCGCGGTGGGCATCCTTTTCGTTGCGATCTATGGGGCCACCATGCTTCCTGGCGTGGGGTGGGACGACACGCCGGAGCTGGCACTTGCGGTGGAGTGCCATGGCATCCCGCACTCGCCGGGGTTCGCCCTGTTCGTTCTGCTGGCGCGCGTCGCAAAGGTCGTCGGCGGCATCTCCGGCGCACGGGCCGCGACATTGGTGGCCGCAGGCGCGGGCGTCGCGGCGGCGGCCCTCATGGCGGGGCACCTCGCCGCCAGATGGGGAACCGCGTTGGGTATGGCCGGCGGCATCTGCCTCGGGGCCTCTCCTTTGGTCTGGTCCCAGGCGACCCACGGCGAGGTCTACACGCTGAATCTTCTTCTGATCACTGTTGTGCTGCGGTTGTCCGCGCGGCCGCCCACCGCGCGATCGGCCCTCGGCTCCGCATACCTGTGGGGCCTTGCCCTCGGGAACCACCCATCGGCTGCCGCATTCGCCCCGCTGCTCGTGCCCTATGTGCGCAGGCATGGCCGGTCGGCGCTGCTCGGTGTCGTGGCGGCGTTGTCCCTGCTGACGGTGCTTCCCCTACGGTCACAACAGAAACCATGCTTGGACTGGGGAGAGACCCGTTCCGTGGAAGGTTTCCTCTGGCTCGTGAGCCTTCGGGAGTTCCGAGTTGATGCCCTTGCCGGGCGGTTGATGGCGGGAGGATCCCTGGCGGGGACAATGTCCACCGGGCTGGCGTTCCTGAAGTCCGCGGCGCCGCCGGGGGTGCTGGGCCTCGTGCTGGCCGCGCTTCCCGCCGTCACGCGGGGCAGGCCACTTGTAGTGCTCTCCGGCCTGCTCCTCGCGGTTCTGACCGCACTGACCGGAGGTGGGCCTGATGTGCTTGGATACCTGCTTCCCCTGTGCCCCGTCATCATTCTGATTGCGTCGGAGGGAGCGAGCCTCCTGCCCTTCAAACGACCCGTCGCGGCCTCTGTCTTCCTGGCCGGCTCTATTCTGCTGGTGTTTCCTGCGGGCCCTCCATTGGATCGCTCACGGGATGAATCCGCCGAAGCCTACCAACGAGCGATGGCTGCACAGCTCGATGGAAGAGGCCTGTTCACGGACAGTAGCACCGACCTGTTCCTCATGCTCCACCATGCCTACATGCACGGCACTGAACCCCGGGTCATCTACACGCCCTACCTGGGACATGAATGGTACCGGCGCACACTCGATCCGAGAATCGCGAATCTGCTGCCGGCGGAGCCGGATCCACCCTATCCTCTCATCGTCCGGGCCGCCCGCGCCGCGGGTGTGCAACCCGTGTTCACCTTCTCGGATCTCCCCGCCGGGGCTCGGGGGGTCTTGGTTCCGGATGGCTGGGTCATGAGAGGCGGCGCGTATGATCCCGGTTCGGATAGCAGCGCCGTTGTCCAGTGGCCGGAGGCCCTGGCCGGGGTAGGTCAAGGGGGGCGTCACCGCGCGCTGCGCGCCGCTCAGGGCGGGCAGCTTCTGGCAGCCCAGGCCTATGACGCCAGGGCCGCCTCGCGTCTTGCGGGCGCACTCAAGACCGACCCCACCAACCGGGCGGCATGGCATTCGCTGGCGGCGCTGTACGCCCGCATGAATCGCTGCGAGCATCTCGTGACGTCAGCGGCAGCGTTCCTGCGGTGCGCTCCCTGGAGCGCGGCGGACGCCGAGGCTCTGGCGCGGAGCATGGACGCGCTGCACAGCCCGTGTCCTGCAGCCACGTCCTTGGCGGAGAGACTGGCGGCTGCCCACCCACGTCGGATGCCGCTCGCCGCGCATGCGGCACGTCGCGCACTCGCCGATGGTGCGCCTCGGGCGGCTCTGCGCATACTTGCTCCCTTCGATCAGTCGGGATCGGCGGAACTCTTGAACCTCCAGGGAGTCGCCCTCACGCTAATGCGAGACTACGAGCACGCCGCGGGGAGCCTTCGGCGGGCCTATGCCCTCTCCGACCGGGCGAACAGGGCACCCATTGGCGCAAATCTGGCCCTGTGCTTGCGGCAACTGGGGCGGCAGGCGGAGGCCGATTCCGTCGTGGCCTCCCTTCGCCCCGAACCGGCCGCTGGAGAGCCGTGATGATGCAGCCTCATCCGCCATGGCGCGGGCGGCAGGACGAGAAACCAGGGCGGGGATGCTCCGGTGGTGCCGGAGTCGGACCCCGGCTGGGCATCGTGCTGGCGCGCTTTCCCGTGCTGTCCGAAACCTTCATACTACGGGAACTCCATGAGCTTTGGCGAACCGGCACGGCAGTGTCGGTCTACGCGTTCGGATCAAGCCCGGATGCCCTTGCCCACCCGATGGTGACCTCCCTGGATGTCCCCGTAATCATCCTTCCGGAGCACCACCGGAGAACCCATATCGCCCGGGCCTTCGGTTTCTGGTCAGTCCATGCGCCCGGGAGGCTCGTCCGGTCGCTGCGGAACGTGGGGGGCCGCGAGGCCTTCCATGCGGCCATGGGCGCTCTGTACCTCGCTCGCGAGGCGCTTCCCCTCGCGCCGCAACACTTCCACGCGCACTACCTGTCTTCTCCCGCCGCCGCGGCGAGGACCATGTCCATTCTTCACGGTGTCACTTTCAGCGCGACCGCGCATGCCCACGACATCTTCCTCTCTGACGCCGATGAGCTCGGCATGCGCGTTCGACAGGCTGCGTGGGTTCGTACCATCAGCCGTTACAACCGACGGCTCCTGCGGGGACTAGCCCCCGACGTGCCGCGGGGAAGGGTTCAGGTGATCCGCGTGGGCATCGACCTCACGGCCCATGCCTATCGGCCACCCGATCCCCGGCCATCGGTATGCCGAGTCACCACCGTGGGGCGTCTGGTCAGCATCAAAGGCATCGATGTCCTCCTGCGAGCCTTGGCCTTGATTCCCCCTGAGCGATGGACTCTTTCCGTCGTGGGAGGAGGGCCGTTGGATGCCTCGCTGAAGGAACTCAGCGGTGAACTGGGGATATCGGATCGCGTCCGATTCGAGGGCCCGCTGATCCAGGAGGCTGTCGCCGAGGTACTCTCCCGAACGGATCTCTTCGTGCTGGAGGCCCAGAGGGATGACAAGGGGAACATGGACGGACTTCCCTCGGCCTTGACCGAAGCCCTGGCGATGGGAATCCCCACGGTCTCCACCACCGTGAGCGGCATTCCCGAGCTCCTGGCGGCCGGAGCCGGCACTATTGTTCCGCCGGGCGACCCTGGGGAACTGGCCGCGGCGATCCAACGACTCATGGAGGACCCGCTTCTCCGCAACAGGATGAGCGCGCGCGGAAGACGGCAGGTCGAGCGAGGATGGAACCTCACGCGAACGGGAAGGGATCTTGCGGGGAGGCTCGCGGCCCTTTCGGGATGCGAGCTTGCCCCGCCCGTGCTCACTGCATAGTATTGTTGGCCACTCCGGCGAATCGATCCACGACTCGTCAGATTTCATCAAGGAGACCACATGAGCAGAAAAGTCAGGCGTACCGAGATCCACCGTCGTCGAGTCCGTCGAATGAAGCGTCAACGCGCTCAACGCAGGATGCTGCGCGCGGGACGCACCAAAGTGAACCAGCCTGCTCACGCAGGCTGAGATCGGCAGACTGCCTGCGCATGCCCGTGGGACGGCCCTCCTGGCATGCGCCAAACAGGGGCCGATGCGTCCCCTGACCCACGAACGCTCTCTACATCACGACATGCGCGCATCCGGCTGAAGGCGAAGGAAGATGGAGTCCCTGGTGGTGGCGAATGACCTATTCCATCCCCATGGTCACCGCATCCAGACACTCGTCAACTATCTGGAGGCGGCCGCCCCGGTACGCAAGTTCAGCCTTGTTCCCCCGGGTTTGGGTCCCGATGGACAGCAGGCGCCGGGTGGGTCGATCCTCCGAGGGTGGCCCGGGCGGGCCATTGCGGGCCGTCACCCATCGATCTGGATGGTGGGCTCGACCCTCGCGGTGAGAAGAGCGCCCTTGCCAGGCGTTCTGGGCCCACTCGCGAACCGGGCCTTGCTTCGCCGGGCGCTCTATTCGACGAATCCTTCCCAGACCGTCGCACTGGCGCAGGGGCCGGTGCCCGGGATAGTCTGCGCGGAGAGAGGATTCCGATTCGTTTATGATCATGCCGATCACTACGGTCAGGGTCGAGTGGGTCTGTTCCACAAGAGAGTCCTTGGCTCATGGCAGCGGCGCGCGATCCAAAGCGCTTCAGCGGTGTCGTGCGCCGGCCCCGCACTCCTGACTCAGGCGGTGGATTCGGGAGCCCGTGCTGCCACGCTCCACCCCAACGGAGTCGACATTCGGAGGTTCGGTCTGACAAGGGAAGAATCACCACGGCCGTCACTCCTGTACGTCGGGGGGATCGAGCGCGACTGCGGTCTGGATGCCGCGTTGCACGCGCTGCGAGGACTGGAGGCCGGAGTATCCCTCACCGTTGTGGGGGACGGTCCCTCCCGGCGAGGGCTGATGCGACTCGCCGACCGGTTGGGCGTGTCAACCAGGGTCATGTGGAAAGGCTCAGTCTCGCGGGAGCTCACTCCTCAGGTGATGGCCACTGCCTGGATCGGTCTGGCAGCGTTTCCCCCGACCGGCTGGAACCGCTACGCATTCCATCTGAAGATACTGGAGTACATGGCGGCCGGCCTGCCTTTCGTCACGTCCGACGTCGGCGATGCCGCACAAGTGGCCGCGGAGAGCCGCGCGGGGCTCGTCACATCGCTGCAGCCTGAAATCTTCGCTGCCTGCCTCGGAGGTCTGCTGGCCGATTCCAATCTCAGGGCAACAATGTCCGCCATGGGGAGGCAGACCGCGGCCCGATACGATTGGGATGTCGTCGGCCCGCGGTTCGCGAGGTGGGTGTTCATGGATGCCAGGGAGGGCTTGGGATTCCCCAGGGGTCGAACGAGGACCGTAGGCACCATCCACGACTACTACTTCATCAGGCCGTCCGAGTACTGGCGGCATCGACATCGCTATCCTGACTGGCCGATCCGGCTCCCGTATGCCATGGTTGCTCGTGCACTGGAGCGCGCCGCCTATCGCAGACTCGACGGGCTCATCGCCAATTCCGAGGCAACCCGCGCAAGAGTATCGGCGGCATACCGCATACCTGCCGGTCGATTCACAACCATCTACATCGGATTGGAGCCGCCAACCGGCCCAGGCGGCATAGGGGTGGAACGGTGCAACGCGGTCCTCTTCGTCGGAGGGAACCCCTATCGGAAGGGGTTGGACCGGTTGATACGCTGCCTCCCGAATCTCGGCGTCCCTGACGTAGAACTCTGGGTCGCGGGCGCGAGAGTCCCCGAACGGCTCCGCAACGAGGCCGTGCGCCGGGGTCTCGCGGACCGGATCAGGGAACTCGGCAGGGTGGATGGCGACGCGTTGCGAGCGCTCTACGATCGGGCGAAGGTCGTTGCCCTGCCAGGTGTCACCGAAGCATTCGGCCTGGTGTTCATGGAAGCGATGGCAGCGGGATGCGCCGTCGTGGGACCTGTGGATGGAGGTGCTGCCGAGCTGATTGAGGACGGGGTGAATGGCTACCTTGTGCCTCATGAGAACGACCTACTCCTGCAGGGAAGGTTGCGTGCCTTGTTGACCGATGACCAGCTCCGGGGACGCATGGCTGAAGCAGCGGCTCGAACCTTGTCTGGACGCACCCTGGGGCGCATGGCCGTCGAAACGGGAGAGGCATACGAGGCGGTGCTGGGGAACAGGGATCGCCCGGGACGCCATGGGTCGGACGCAACGTGAACCTCAAGCGTGCGCTCTCCCTGCAGCATCATTGGGTCAGCAGGCTCGTACGACTCCAGGGTGTGTGGTCCTATCAGCCCCTTATGGTCAGTTTCACACTCACGGGCGCCTGCAACCTCCGTTGCGCCATGTGTTCCACAAGGAGCACATCGGGTATTCATCTTGACGCCGATCTTATCTCGCGGACCCTTGACCAGCTCTCGCGGCGCCCATGGTGGCGCAAGCCCGTGGTCCACTTCATCGGTGGAGAGCCCATGGTGCATGGCGCTTTCTCCGAGCTCGTCCGCCAGGCGTGCCGCCAGGGGTTCCCCACAAGCATCACCACCAACGGTTACTTCCTCCCGCGCCACGCAGACGATCTGGCGGCCTGGGGGGTCAACCACGTCACGGTCAGCGTTGACGGCCCAGAGGAGCTGCATGACCGGATCCGGGGTGTCGCAGGGAGCTATCGTGCCGCCCGAGAGGGGGTCGAGCGCCTTGTCGCCGCCAGAGAGAGGACCCCGACGGTGGCCCTAAACTGCACCATGAGCCCTGACAACCAGGCGCAGCTTGTGGAAACCGCGATCGACCTTGCCGGGTGGAGAGCCGACTCACTCACCTTTCAGCACCTCGTCTTCGACCATGCCAGCCTTGATCTCGCCCAGGCCATGAGGCCTGAGGAGCTCCGGGGCCAGCTCCGGGAGATCCGGACTCGCCAATTCGGAATGGCCGTGAATGTGTTTCCCCCCATCAAGACCGGTGACCTGGTTCCTTACTACCGAGATCTCGATCACCCCTTCGGAAGGCGGTGCGTGGTGCCGTGGGTCGTCGCCCGGGTGTACCCGGGCGCTGAGGTCGCCCCGTGTCTTGACCTCTATATGGGAAACCTCCGCGACCAGACGCTGCCGCAGATCTGGAATTCGCGGCGATGGCGGCGGTTCCGGGCCAGCCGCCTGCGAGGAGTCATGCTTCCGGGGTGCCGTCGCTGCTGTCACCGCCAGTACTACGGTTGAGCCATGGCGCGGCTTCGATTCGGAAATTCGTTCGCGCGGCGAGACACCCCGGGATGAGCACGAGGTGTGCCGACGGGCCCTCTCCGGGCCGCGGGAACACCGCAGGGAGCGAAGTCGCTCTGATCGGCGCATTTCCCCCGCCCGTGGGCGGGCAGGCGATCTACAATCAGCGGTTGGCGGAGGAACTCGTTGCCCGCGGAATCCCGGTAGTTCCGGTGGACGTCTCATCCCGCGCGTTGGACACTGACCTTCCCGCGACCCGCCGACGGCTCGTCACCCTGTTGGCCTCTCGACGCTTCTCCGTGTATCACCTATCCATCAGTGACACCCGGGTAGTCGGATTCGAAGTCATCGTCGGTCTTGCGTCCGTGCTACGGCGGACGCCCTTCGTGTACAACATCCTGGCGGGGCGCTTCGCGCAGAGGGTTGCCGGCTATTCCCTTCCCCACCGATTCCTGCTGTGCTGGGCACTGCGACGCGCCGGACGGATTCTCGTGTCCAACGAGATGATGGCGACCTGCGTGCGCGCACTGCCCTTCCTCTCCCGCGCGAAGGTGGAAGTCATCGGGTGTAAGCTGCCGCTGGGCGTGGAACCAACCCAGGACCCGGACATCGCGCGATTCCTCGAAAGCGGGAATCCTGCCATTGTCGCAATCGGAGCCATGCGAACGGTATACGGGTTCGATCTTCTGGTAAGGGCCTGTGCAGTGCTTCAAGCAGGCGGGCTCCGGCCCAGACTGCTGGCGATCGTTTCGGGAGAAGGCGATCCCGCAGCTCAGCAGGCGTGCGAAGAGGCGATGCGGGAAGCGGGACCGTTGCTGCAGGTCACCATCCGGCGGGACCTCCCCCGGGAAGTCGTGTTGGGTGCCATTCGCGGCGCGCACGTGCTGGCGCGCCCGACGAGGGCCGACGGCGACAGCCTGAGCGTGCATGAGGCGCAGACGCTGGGGACACCGGTCGTTGCCAGTGATGCCGCGCCCAGGCCTCAGGGCGTCATACTCCACCGCAGTGATGATCCCGTGTCGCTGGCCGCGGCGATCCGCGAGGCCATCGCGTCCTCGTCCTCGCGCATGCCAGAAGGCGTCGGAGTCGGAGACGCCGTGCTGGTGGATCGCGTCGCGGCGTGCTACAGGAGTCTCTGTCCGGAGCGCGGTCGTGTATGAGTGGTACGTCAAACAGGGTCTGAAACACGCGGCCTCTCTGGCGCCGCAGGTGTTGCGTGAACCCATCGGCCTCCGCATGCGGCGCCGCGCGGTGCGCGCGGCCGAATCTTGGCCACTGTCGCGAATCCGGGCATACCAGCTCCTGCGCGTCAACTCCATTTTGGCGTGGGCCGCCAATCGGGTTCCCCACTACCGCGACCAGGGTCTTGCGCGGACACTGCCGCTGCGGTGCATCGAGGACTTGCGGCAATGGCCCGTAGTCGAGAGGTCAACTGTTGCCGCAGACCCCCAGAGTTTCCTCGCCACGGGACTGCCCCGATGGAGGACGCGATGCGGGACGACCACGGGACGCTCCGGCTCTCCGTTGAGTGTGCGGTGGGAGTGGCCCTCGGCCGTGTGGTGGGAGACGGCGTTCCAGCATCGCATCTACAGGTGGGCCGGACTGCCGGCCGGGTTCAGGCGGGTGGTGCTCCGCGGCAGCCTGACGCATGGCCCCGGGGGCACCGAATCACGGTGGTGGCAGTATGTACCCCACCGTCGGACGCTGGTCTTGTCGGTCTTTCAGCTTTCCGGCTCCACGGTAGAGCGCTACGTGCGTACCATGGGCAGTTTCCGGCCGCACGCCCTCCAGGCATACCCTTCCGCCGCAGCCAAGCTTGTCCGCCTGGCCCGGGAGAAGGGCCTGGCGCTCCCGAGGCTGGCGGCGATCCTCACCAGTTCGGAAACCCTTGGCCCCGAGGACCGTGAGCTGGTCGAGCAAGACCTGGGTCCGGTGTTCGACTTCTACGGGCACGCCGAACGCGCGATTGCCGCCGCGCAATGCGAACTCCGCCGCGGTTACCACCTCTTCGACGACTATGGGTACGCCGAGGTACTGGACTGCCGCGGCGAGGCGTGTGGCCCCGGACAGACGGGTGAACTGACGGGCACGGTCTTCCACAATAGGGCGATGCCTCTCATCCGCTACCGCTCGGGTGACTGGGCCACCCTCTCCTCGATCCCGTGTACCTGCGGCCGCCAGCTTCGCGTGCTGAGCGCCCTCGAGGGCAGGCCACCTGACTATCTCGTGAACGAGGAGGGTGAGCACGTGAGCCTCCGGTTCGGGCTGGGATCGGCCGACCTCCGGGGCATCGAGGAACTCAGGTTCTATCAAGGCACCGCGGGGGTTGCCGACGTGCGGTACGTCGGGGCTTCCGACCCGGCGATCCCCGCCCGCCTCCTCGCCGCACTGCTCCGGAGAACGGGAAGAGGGCTGAAGTACCGGATCGAGAGGGTTCACCGCCTGCCTCCCGTTCCGGGCGGGAAGGCCGTCCTCGTGGTCCACAGCGGGGAGGCACCATGAGGCGTTCGGGCACGTTGGTCTTGTGCACGTTGGGAGTTGGTGACGTGCTGCTGGCGCAACCGCTACTGGCCGCTCTCCGTGAGGGGCTGGACGGAAGACTCGTGGTGCTGGCGCGCGCCGGGTCTCCGGCCCAGCTGGCACGACGCCTGGGGATCGCCGATCTCGTGGTAGATTACGTCGCGCGGTGGCCGCACCGTGTCAAGGGCGGCCTGACCCTCTCGCCGTGGATCGCGCACCAGCACTTCAGTCTCGTCCTGACCACCACCGGCCTTAACCCTTACTACTCCGGGCTGATGGCCCTCGCCAGCAATGCGCCCGACCGCGTCAGCGAGCGTCGGGGCCACATGACGTGGGCATGGACCCACGTGGTGGATGTCCAGACCGGCACGCACACGGTCGATCGCAACCGATCCCTCGGTCAAGCCGTGGGGGTCACGGCTGGTACGGTCCCGCGCATGTCGCCCAGTCCCGCGGAAATGGATCGGGCACGCCTGCTGTTGGGCGATCATGACGTGTGCATCGCCGTTACCCCCGGGAGCAATAAGACGATCGCCCACAAGCGGTGGCCCCTGGATAAGTTTGCCGCATTGATCGTGCGGCTGAGGACCGCCGGGGCTCATGTCGTGGTGCTCGGCGGTCCTGACGAGGGCGACATGGGGCGACAGTTGACGGGGATGACGGGCACCAACGGCATTACGGAACTG
>JALOPK010000186.1 GCA_025453925.1 Candidatus Eiseniibacteriota bacterium
GGTGAGCAGCACCACCTCCGGTGGGTTGGCCGAACGCCCAGTCTCCTTCCGTCGTCCAGCCCGGGTCCTCATCCAGCAGCCACTGGTGGTACACCCGCTGCGGGCCCACTGCCAGAATCACCTGCCGTGTCGTGTCGCCAAGGTGATCGGTGGTGTTGATGAACGAGACCGTCACCGAGTGCGCACCCTCCGGCAGCGCGGCTGCCTCGTCCGCATTGATGCCGAACGTGATCTGCGTCGAGTCACCGGGAGGCAGCATGCCTCCCTGCGGCCCAGTGATCGCAAGCCAGGAGGGCACCGAGTCGCATGAGACCTCATACTCGACCGCCTCCAGGGAGCGGTTGGTGATCGAGTAGACTGCTGTCGAGGGCTCGAACGGTCCGCTCACGTCTCCCGTCGGCCTGAAGGCCCCCTCGGGGCTCACGCGGATACCGGTGTGGGTTCCCAACGCCTTGATGCAGAAGTTTGCGGTCGAGTCGGCGGCGTGCAGGTCCTCCCACTCACCACCGCTTCGATAGTAGCTCTGCCCGGGTTGAGAGGAAGACTCCACGATCACTCGGTACGATGCCCCCAGGAGCACCGGGATGTCCGAGGTGCGGTCGAACGGCTGGCCCCCACGCGACAGGGAGAGGAAGATGTAGAAGTTCTCGCCGGAACGCACCTGGATCGGGCTCAACAGGTTCACCGTATGGAAGCCCCGGTATTGGATGAATCCCGACACACTCCCCAAAGCGCCTGACAGCTCCCCGTCAAACCCGTCGTAGATGGTCGCCTGATACTCCACGGTGTCGGCGGCGGTGCAGAAGCTCACCGCCTCGATCAACTCGTCATCCGCTGCGCTAAAGGCGTTCAAGGCTTCGGTGCAGTCAGCCATCGTGTCGCGCCACCCGTGGTAGTCGTGGGAGTAGATCGCGTCGTAGCGCAGCGGCTCCACCCCCTGGAACGACACCGCACCCATCTGCGGATGCTGACCGCACCACTTGTCGTAGTATGAGATCCAGAAGAAGCCTTCGTTTCCCCACTCAGTTCCCCAACTGTTCTTGCATAGCCATGCCCCGGGACCGGGCGCCGGCGTGATCTTCGCATCATCCCAGCCCACGATAGCGACCGCATGGTTCGGATCGAGGTTGCTCCCCGGTGGCTGGTACTGGATGAAGTCGCCGCTCATGAAGCCTGAGCCGTGACACATGCACGTGCCCATGACGCCGTGTTCCATGACCGCATACTTGATGGTGTTGATGTTGGAGAGATCATCCCCCGCTGTGTACCATTCGATGTCCCGAGGCACGTAGAGATGGTAGCCAGTCTCCCAACGGTCTGACGCTTCCTCGAACGACTGACCGTCGATGTCGCGCACCGCTCCCTCACCCCGCGCCAGGTAAGCTTCGGTGACCATGTAGTCGCCGCCTTGATGCACGGTCAGTCCGCTGCCTGTTGGTGGCACGATGTCGTCGTTGTTGTGCTGGTTGAAGCCGTTCCACCAGTCCAGGTGGTACTCGGCGAGATCTGGTTCTCCCACCTCTCCGTTCGCCGCCCAGGCGCCGGTCATCGCCAGGTTGCCCTCCATGGCAGCCATGGCGCCGTGGGTCCAGCACGTGCCTCCCTGCTGCGACTTCACAGAGGTCACGTAGTTGAGACCATTGACGTCGCGCAGGTCGAATGAGGCTGGGGGTTGCGCCAAGCCCGCCCAGGGGATGGCGGCGACGCAGAATGCGACCAGGACTGCCGGCCGGCTTCGTGTCGGCCGTCGGCCGCTCAAAGGTCCGCCTGGTGGCCTCTGGGAAACGGGGTCAGTTCCAAACTCACGATTTGGCGTGGGCACAGCTCCAACCCCTACTCCAGCAGGATTACCTTCCTTGCGTCCGCCGCCTTGAGCCCATTCGCCTGCACCCGTAACAAGTAGGCTCCCGTTGGCACCGGCCCCCCATCGATCCCTCGAATCTGCCACGTCACGGCATGCGACCCCTCGTGATCGGGCATACCCCCCAAGGAGGCTACCTGGCGCCCAAGAAGATCGTACAGACCGAGCGAGATCGGACCGTGGGCGCCCGAGGGCAGGGCGCCAACCGCGTAGCTGACCCTCGCCGCGCCAGCGACAGGGTTCGGGCTCACAGCCAGCAATTGCAGGGGCCCGGGCGATAGAACGATCCATCGGCCTTCTCCCTCGCTCGGATCCCAGTACGCGTATCTGAGGTCACCTTTCGACAGGTCATGATAGGCTATGTGAGGGACATCATTCTCGTCCAACGCAATCGAGGGGGAAGAGCCGACGTTTCCGATGCTGTCAACCACTTGGTGGTGCCATCCGGAGGCATCCAGCCAGGCATACTTCAGATTGCCGTTTGTCGCGTCATAGTGGGCAATGCGAGGACGGCCATTCGAATCGAGCGCGATCGACGTCCCCCAGCCGACTCTCCCGATGCTGTCGACGGTCTGGATGTGCCAGCCAGATGCATCCACGTAGGCGTAGCGAAGATCATCGTCACCGGCGAGGTAGCTCACGTGAGGACAATCGGCCGTGTCGATGGTGTCGATGGTGATGTCGATGCCTCCCTTCACGTTGTCCCTGTCCAAGACTTCGGTGAACCAGCCTTGCTGGTCCCTCCTCGCGTACTTTAGGTCGTTGGCAGGTGAAGCATAGTGCACAACGTGAACCCTTCCGATCGAGTCGAGAGCGATCTCAGTGGATCTGCCGCCTTCGCCGCTGGCGTCCACGGTCTCCACAACCCATCCCCCACCATCATCGTGCGCATACTTCAGCCGGTTGTTGTCAGAGTCTTGGTAGCTGACATGCGGATAGCCGGATGCGTCAAGCGACAGAGAGGCATAGGCACCGACGCTCCCAACGGCATCGACCACGTCGATGTGCCATCCCGAACCATTATGGAAGGCGTACTTTAGATCGCTGGTCGACGCATCCCAATAGCTGATCCGCGGCCAGCCTTCCGGACTCAACGCCAGACAGTCGTACTGGCCGACCCACCCTTCGGTATCGACCACAGAGTGGTGCCAACCCGACTCATCCTCGGAAGTGTACCGTAGTTCGCCTCGTAGCACATCGCAGTGGGAGATGCACGCGAATCCAGCGTCATCAAGTGCCAGCGACGGTTGGTGCCCTGCGACCGCACACGTGTCGACGGTGGCAATGCCCCAGGTCCCGCCTGCCGAACTCGCATACCTCACTCGCTGGTTCGTCCAGTCGTAGTACACGACGTGAAGGACGTTCGCCACGCCTTCCGCGAGTCCCCCGCTCGAACCCACGTCCCCACTCCCGTCCACTATCTCGACTTGCCAGGCACCCTCTGCACGCCAGGCATGCCGGAGCGATCCATTCGTCGCATCCAGGTAGCAGATGTGGGGGTATCCGTTCGTGTCCAACCTGAGGGAGGCGAACTCTCCGACATCCCCCTGCGAGTCGACGACCTCGATCCTCCACTGCACGCCGTCCGACTTGGCGAACTTCAGGTCGCGGCTCTCGCCGTCCACGTAGGCAACGCAGGGGTCGCCTCCCCCGTCCAAGGCTAGCGAGGGGTGCGTACCGACTGCACCCTCCCCGTCGACAACACGTACGTCCCACCAGATGCCTTCGTGGTAAGCATACTTGAGGTCCTGGTTGGTGAGGTCCCAATAGGCGAGGTGCCTGTCTCCATCTTCCTCGACAATCAACGAGGAGTAGGGGCCGACGATACCCTCGGTGTCGATGGCCTCGACGAGCCAATAGCCACCTTCCTTGTGGGCATACTTCATGTCCCCGTTCGTGTAGTCGTAGTAGCTGATGTGGGGAAGGCCCTGCGCGTCTATGCACAGCGAGCTACTCAGGCCAACACTGCCTGCGCTGTCGACGACCTCGAGGTGCCACCCCGCCGCGTCCTCATACGCATAGGTGAGGTCCTCTTCGAACGCGCCAATGCCGGAGCAAAAGCTGACATGAGGATGGCCCCCGTCGTCGAGCACAAAGGAGTGTCCGCCCAGGGGGGCTTCCGCGCACTGGTCGACCACGACCGATCGCCAGTCCACACCGTCATGCCAGTAATGGTAGAGGTTGTCACTACCACAGACCATATGTGGACGGCCCGCGGCGTCGCACTGGATCAGGCGCTCGCCGAGCAGGTCGATCTCACGGGGACACTCGACACCCTGCACTACCCAGCCTCCTGCGTGCGAGAGACCCGCAAGCGCCATCAAGAGAACCGGATAGACGCAGACGCCGGAGCTTCGATCCCTCCCTTCGTCTCGCTGCACGTTCACAGCCTCCTTCCGCAACCCTCAGTTCTTGATAGTCAGCGGTTTGTACCTGCTGGGAGTCCTCGAAGGTCGTATTGAATCGCTTGGCCAACGGGGATTCCGACCTCTTCCTCCATCTAGCCACTAACCCGGCACGCCTTTCACGTATCGCGCAATGCGCAGCATTCCCTCAGTGTCCGTGGGACCGGGCCAGGAGGCCAGGACCACGCCATCCTTGCTCACCAAAAGAGTTGAAGGAGTGCCCTTGATCCCGAGCGTCTCCTCCAGGTGGAAACCTTTCGGGATCCAACCCACCTCAAGAGCTTGAGCGGGCCAGTCGGCCGTGAACGGCTCATCATCACCCTGAGACTCGGCCAATGCGAGCATCCGAATCCCAGCGGGGAGCTCCTGGGCCATCCGCTCCCAGAGAGAAAATGCCACCTGGCACGCTGGGCAGTTAGGGGAGAAGATCGCGAGAACATAGCAGCGAACTGCCGGATCGTCATAGGTGATGACGGCGTCGACGCCGGAACCGTCTTGGTACGGGATCACTGAGAATTGCTCGCCAGCCAAGGGGAGCGGAAGCGGGGGAACTCGGGCCTGACTGGCCACCCGTTCCTTCAGCGTTCTGTTCTGAGCCGCTAGCAGTGAACACAACACGGCAAGGGCCAGGGCCGCCGCGTAGGAGTACAGCGAACTCGGCCCTTGCTTTCTGATCCCGTCAGCGGCGCGTCCCACCGTACCTCCGTGGCCCGCGGCATGGGGCGCTGAAGCGCCTTCCCCACACCGCGGGACGGGTTCTGTCAATCTCCGACGCGCTCGAACAGTGCCGCACAGTGCGTCACTCGTTGGGGCACTCAATCATGTAGCACTGCAATCCCTGCTGGGCCTGAGGCCAGCAGCACCAGTCGTCACTGGTGGGTTCGTAGCAAGCGTAGAGCCGAGAGGGATTGGAGTTGCAGCATTGGTCAGTCCAGACCACATAGCTCGGGTAGTGTGAGAGACACCAGTCCAGGGCCTGGGCGGGCGTTGGGATCAGGAGTGCGAGCACCCCGACGAGGGATGATAGCACGAAGACCGCCAGTAGAAGGGCTCGGAGAGTTCGCATGACGTGCCTGCGTTCGCGCTTGGTGACCACCGGGACAATCCTCGCCGTCTCTGAGCATGACGCGTGTCGCCACGGGGCCGGGCGTGGCCGACCACGGACGGTACAGCACCCCGGGCAGAAAGCCGCTCCTCCTTTCCTCTCAGGCAGTTCAGGCCTCCGCCGTAGCATCAGACCGCGCACCCAAAGGCAACCGGCAGCAGGGTGGCAAACTGCTGCTGTCACCAAAGTAGCAGACCAACTTTGGTGTGTCAACTGCTGTCGTCTACCGGTGAACTGCTAACATGACGACGACCGATACGACGCCATCGCGGAAGGAATAGCCCGATCTGTCCGAGTCGTACTGTCCATCTTGGAGTTGTCGGCCCCGTTGACAGTGACCGAACCTTGGTTGAATATGGTGCAGTGCAAGACCCCGAGTCCAGGGCTGTGCACTCAAGGTGGAGGTGGTGGGAACATTGCATGCTGCCCGCGGCCTGAGGAGGCGCCGACCGTGACGGCTGAACCAGCAAGAGAGTTCCCCCAGCTTTGCCGGGGAGGCCGCCAGAGTCTGACAGTTCCGGGAATCCATCCGGGATACTGGGGAATGGGGGCGAGTGGCAGTCGATGGCCTCTTGCGGAGCTGTTAGGGTCATGAGGAGATGCGGAGCGTGGAGTTTGAGGACAATGAGGGGCGAGACACGCCTCAGCGGAGGCAGGAAGGGGGAAGGATAGGGTGGGTGAAGGGAAAAGGGGACACGCCAGTCAACGAGCAATGAGGAATGCAGCGGCTTTGAGCCGCCCCCAATCAAATGCCCCCGGCTTTGCCGGGGGATGGCTTACGATCGCCAAAGCTCTTCTCTTCGTTGCCGTGATCCAACGGACGAATGTGCTCTTGGCAGCTCCTCAGGATTATGTCTGGAAGATGGCCGAGGTTGACTTTCCGAACTGGATCGCACAGATGCAGGACAGGGGCCTCGCAATTGACGCAGCAGGACATCCTCACCTTGTCTACGGGGGAGAGGGTCTCGTGCACGCCTGGCACGATGGCACGGGGTGGTTCCGGGAAGTCGTGGATCCGTCACCGTCTGTTGGCAGCTATGCCTCGTTGGCCATCGGCATCCGGGACCGCCTCCACATCAGTTACTACGACGCAGCCAACCAGGATCTGCGATATGCCCTCCGGGACTCGACGGGCTGGCATCTCGACGCTGTTGACGGGAATGGAGACGTCGGCATGCACTCGGCCATCGCCGTGGACGCGGTAGGCAATCCCCATATCAGCTATTGCGCCGCCGGAGCCTATGACTTGAAGTATGCAGTTGTTCACCCCG